>JAJRWJ010000456.1 GCA_024276805.1 Gammaproteobacteria bacterium | reverse complement strand
TAATTGATATAACTTCCCTGAGATTTCCAGATTCGACAAGGCAAAATGCTTGGCCCGGCCGAATCGCATTCACCGGCAATGCGGCGCATCAGGGCACCCTGTCCTTAGAATACCGCTTAATTTAAAATGGCTGTCAGATAACCGGGCAATTGTCATGCTCTGTATTTCCAGCATGGCCGAGGTCCGGCAGTAACAAACTAAAGTAGGGCGGATAAGCGCAGCGTCATCCGCCACTTGGCCTGTACCGGCGGATGACGCTGCGCTTATCCGCCCTACCGATCACCCTGCCATGACTACTCTGTGGCACAGGCAATGTCCAGCTCACTATCGCCGAGAGGCGCTTATTTTTTCTTTTTTGGTCCCATCACCATGACCATCTGCCGGCCTTCCATCTTGGGAAACTGCTCCACGACAGCAAGTTCTTCCAAATCCTTTTCGATACGCTTCAACAGTTCCATGCCAATTTCCCGATGGGCCATTTCCCTGCCCCGAAAGCGTACCGTTATTTTGGTTTTGTTGCCTTCTTCCAGGAAACGGGTCAGACTGCGCAACTTGACCTGGTAATCGCCTTCCTCGGTGCCCGGCCTGAATTTTATTTCCTTGACCTGAATCTGTTTTTGCTTTTTTTTCGCCGCCTGCTGCTTTTTGTTTCGCTCAAACTGGTATTTACCGTAATCCATCACCCGGCAGACCGGCGGGTCCGCATTCGGTGAAATTTCAACCAGATCCAAATCCGCGTTGTAAGCGAGCTGCTTTGCTTCAGACAATGCAACAACCCCTACCTGTTCCCCATCAGCACCAATGACTCTCACCTTTATGGCGGTGATTGCATCATTCAGGCGCGTATCATCTTTTTTAGCACTGATACCTTGATCCTCCAGTCATATAATTTTTCTCATTCTCCGCATGCGAAGCGTATAGCCGTCATTGACAGAAAACCCGGCACGGGTTTTCCTGGATTATAATCAGCGCCCGACACTTACGATTGAGGGTCACTGAATTTTTCGGTTTTCTATTTCGTCCTGCAGTCGCGTGGCAAATTCAACAACCGTCTGACTTCCCAGGTCCATGCCTTTTTGCGTTCGCACCGCCACTGTCTGCTCAGACATCTCATTGTCGCCGACAATCAGCAGATACGGCACGCGCTGCATGGAATGCTCGCGAATTTTAAAACCTATCTTCTCATTTCTCAAGTCAATTTTTACCCGGAATCCACGTTCTTCCAGTTCCCGCATGACCTGCCCGGCATAGCCGGCATGCCGGTCGGCGATGTTCAGCACCATCACCTGAAGCGGCGCCAGCCAGACCGGAAAAGTTCCGGCATGGTGTTCGATCAGAATGCCGATAAAACGCTCCAGCGAGCCCAGTATCGCCCTGTGCAGCATCACCGGCGTCTGTTTGGAGCCATCCTCGGCGATATAGGTGGCCGACAATCGGCCCGGCATCGAGAAATCCACCTGGATGGTGCCGCATTGCCAGACCCTGCCAAGACAATCCTTCAATGAAAATTCTATTTTCGGTCCGTAAAAAGCGCCTTCTCCAGGCTGCAGCTGCCAGTCCAGGGACTTGTTGTTCAGGGCCAGTTCCAGCGCCTGTTCGGCCTTGTCCCATGCGGCATCGTCACCGACCCGGTTTTCCGGTCGCGTGGACAATTTCACCAGCACCTGATCGAAACCAAAATCCCTGTAGACCTCGAACAGCAGATCGATAAAATCGGATACCTCGTCCTGAATCTGCTGTTCCGTGCAAAAGATATGGGCATCGTCCTGGACGAAGTTTCTGACCCGCATCAGGCCATGCAGGGTTCCCGATGGTTCATTGCGATGACAGGAGCCGAATTCCGCCATACGAATCGGCAGATCGCGATAGCTTTTTATGCCTCGATTGTAGATCTGTATATGGCAGGGACAATTCATCGGCTTGATGGCATAATCCCGATGTTCGGAATGCGTGGTAAAAATCATGTCACCGAACTTGTCCCAGTGCCCGGATTTTTCCCACAGCGAGCGGTCGACAACCTGCGGTGTCCTGACTTCGCCATAGCCGCGACAGCGCAATTTTACCCGGATGTACTGCTCGACCTGTTGATAGATCGTCCAGCCCTTTTCATGCCAGAATACCATCCCTGGAGCCTCTTCCTGGGTATGGAACAGGTCCAGTGTTTTCGCCAGCTTGCGATGGTCGCGCTTTTCCGCTTCCTGGAGACGATGCAGATAGGCTTTCAGGGCTTTCCTGTCCGCCCAGGCAGTTCCATAGATCCTTTGCAGCATTTCATTGCGTGAATCACCGCGCCAATAGGCGCCGGCAATCTTCATCAGCTTGAAGGCCTGCAGCCTGCCGGTGCTGGGCACATGCGGTCCCCGGCACAAATCGGTGAAATCGCCCTGGGAATACAGCGACAACTGCTCGTTTTCCGGGATTGCCTCGATCAATTCCGCCTTGTACTTTTCATGCTGCTCACGGAAAAAATGCATTGCCTCGTCCCTGGGCAATACTTTTCTTGTTATTTGCAGATTCTCCGCAACCAGCTGCTGCATCTTTTTTTCTATCGCCTGCAGGTCTTCGGGCGTGAATGGCCGGTCATAGGCGAAATCATAATAGAAGCCATCCTCGATCACCGGCCCGATGGTCACCTGGGCATCGGGGAACAACTGTTTGACCGCCTGGGCCAGCAAATGCGCGGTGGAATGGCGGATCACTTCCAGACCTTCTTCATCCTTGCCGGTAATGATCTGCACCCGGGCATCTTTCTCGATCAGCGTATCGGCATCGACCAGATGCTCATCGATCTTGCCGGCCAGTGTCGCCTTGGCCAGACCAGGACCAATACTGCGCGCAACATCCATGACCGTAACCGGCTGGTCGAATTCACGCTGGGAACCATCGGGAAGGGTAATTACGGGCATTACGGCATGGAAAATGTCACAGTCTATAACAAAAAAAGCACCGCCTGGGCGATGCTTTAAAAAAAATGGTAGGCGCGAGTAGATTCGAACTACCGACCCCCACCATGTCAAGGTGGTGCTCTAACCAACTGAGCTACGCGCCTGTAGGTATGTTCAATTCGTAGAATTATAACAATTAATTTATTTTTTGCAAACAGGTCTTCGCACCACCCGTAAAAAAACCTGCAAAAACCGGCAGTATGCAAAAGAAAATCCTGAAGCCCCTGTCTGTCCATACCTGCATTGCAGATCACAGAAACTCGTTCTGCAGCAGCTTTATTTCATCACGGATTTTCGCCGCCTGTTCAAATTCCAGGTTTTTTGCATACTGATACATCTGGTCCTCGAGATGTTTGATTTTCCTGCCGGCCTGTTTCGGCGTCAAATGATGGTATTCGCGCAATGGTTCCGCGACCGCCCGCAGCTGCCGTTCATCCGCAGCCATGCCGGGAATGGCCACTTCCAGAATGTCCTTGACTGATTTGTACACGGTCTCCGGCTGAATGCCATGTTCCTGATTATAGCGTGCTTGCTTTTCCCGCCGTCGCTCCGTTTCATCGATTGCCTGGCGCATGGAACGGGTGATCCTGTCACCATACAGAATCGCCTTGCCATGCACGTTGCGCGCGGCGCGGCCGATGGTCTGGATCAATGACACCGCGGAACGCAAAAAACCCTCCTTGTCGGCATCCAGCACCGCCACCAGCGACACCTCCGGGATATCCAGCCCCTCGCGCAGCAGATTGATCCCCACCAGCACATCGAAACGCCCCAGGCGCAGGTCGCGGATGATCTCCACCCGTTCGATGGTTTCCACATCGGAATGCAGATACCTGACACGAATCTCGTGTTCCATCAGATATTCCGTCAAATCCTCGGACATCCTCTTGGTCAGCGTGGTCACCAGCACTCTTTCCCCCACCCGGATACGCAGATTGATTTCCGACAGCAGATCATCGACCTGGGTCAGTGCCGGACGCACCTCTATCTCCGGATCGAGAAGACCGGTAGGCCTTACCACCTGCTCGACGAAGACACTGGAATGCTCCCGTTCATAGGGCCCCGGGGTGGCCGATACATAAATTCTCTGCGGCGAACGCAGCTCGAACTCGGCAAATGTCAGCGGCCGGTTGTCCAGTGCGGAAGGCAGCCTGAAGCCATATTCGACCAGGGTTTCCTTGCGCGAGCGGTCGCCTTTGTACATCGCCCCGAGCTGCGGTATCGTGACATGACTCTCATCGATCACCACCAGCGCGTTATCCGGAAGATAATCGAACATGGTCGGCGGCGGTTCCCCGACCGTGCGCCCCGACAGATACCGGGAATAATTTTCGATCCCGGAGCAGTAGCCCACCTCCAGAATCATTTCCATATCGAACAGGGTGCGCTGCTCCAGACGCTGCGCCTCGACCAGCTTGTTCATGGCGCGCAACTGCTCCAGCCTGTCGCGCAATTCGATCTTGATCGCCTCGACGGCACTCAACAGCTTTTCCCTGGGCGTTACATAATGATTCTTGGGATAGACGGTATAACGGGCAATGCGCTGCAGGATCTCCCCGGTCAGTGGGTCGAACAAAGACAGGCGCTCGATTTCATCGTCGAACAGCTCGATACGCAGCGCCTCCTGCTCCGATTCCGCGGGAAAAACATCGATGACCTCGCCACGCACCCGGTAGGTTGCCCGGCGCAGTTCCATGTCATTGCGCGTATACTGCATTTCCGCCAGTCGCCGGATGATTTTCCGCTGGCTGATCAGATCCCCCCGGACCAGATGCAGCACCATTTCGAAATAGGATTCCGGCTCACCCAGGCCATATATCGCCGATACCGTCGCCACCACCACGGTATCCTTGCGCTCGATCAGCGCCTTGGTTGCCGACAGGCGCATCTGCTCGATGTGCTCGTTCAGCGAGGCATCCTTTTCGATAAAGGTGTCGGAGGCCGGCACATAGGCCTCCGGTGGATAATAGTCGTAGTAGGAAACGAAATACTCGACGCTGTTCTCCGGAAAAAAATCCTTCATCTCCCCATAGAGCTGCGCGGCCAGCGTCTTGTTCGGCGCCAGAATCATTGCCGGGCGCTGCACCTGCTCGATGACCTTGGCAATGGTGAAGGTTTTTCCCGACCCGGTCACGCCCAGCAGCGTCTGATGCACTTCGCCATCGCCCAGGCTTTCCACCAGCGCCTGAATTGCCTGTGGCTGATCGCCTGCCGGCTGAAAGCGGCTGTGTACGTTGAATTTTTTGACCATCGTGGAAAAATTTAGAACTTTGACTCAGGAGTAAAAACAATTGCAAAAGGATAAAAGGGCAAGCATTAACTGGATCATTTTACTCCAGTTACTGACTTGACTGAATTCCGGCAGCATACTGACCAGCAATTCTCATTATGGCCTGTTGGCGGTTTCTCCGCCGCATTAGCCAACATTAAAACCCTGACAGACAATGCGCAAGGGCGGATAAGCCCCCGCGCCATCCACTAAGGTGCCTGAATAATGACAGGATTTCTTGACAAG
>JAJRWJ010000053.1 GCA_024276805.1 Gammaproteobacteria bacterium | reverse complement strand
ATAGTCCATCATAACCATGTCAGTTATGGCAACAAGCGCAAATTTTTTCTTTGATGCCAGTCACAGTGCCTTCAATCAGGTATTATCCACTCCCATCATTATTGATAAGAATCACATTTTCTCTTTCTGTACTACTGTGAAAAAAATCGATTTGCCCCCTATTACCCATCATCTGGTTCCCACGCGCTGCGTGGGAACTTCGCCACGACGCGCCAGCGTCACATCCTTCGTTTGCACGTCCAGATGCGTATGATTATCGATGATGACGCTGGCATGCATTCATTTACAGTGATCGGCTTGAAGTTGCACCTGGTGCAGCGTGAACCAATTGCACCGTTAACGGGAGAAAACTGTGTGTTCAGGGAGTGATGATACAGGCGTGAAAAAGTGGCGCTTACGGCTGATAAATCTCATAACGAATTTCGGCTTATGTATTTATCTGCTGAAGGATTGTCGATAGGCGTTCCAGATATTATAGACTTTCTTGGCATTTCGTGACGCTGGCGCGTCTGCACTGGGTTTCCACGCAACGCGTGGGAACTAGAGAGGGCAGGATGCTTCTGGTTCCCACGCGCTGCGTGGGAACTTCGCCACGACGCGCCAGCGTCACATCCTTCGTTTGCACGACTAGATGCACAGCGTTGCTACGCAATGCGCGGGAACCAGGGAAATGAAGCCTGTAATGATGCAAACGGAACAACACTCAGTTGTACGATGATTATTGCCGGTATGATTGAACAGGCTGTCAACCACTGCGACACAACATTGATATTTGGACTGATAGCTATCGAAAGAAAACCCCAACAGGCACATCCATGTGCATTTTTCTGCATTCGAGGCATATGAAAAAAACAGTTTATTCAATTCTGGCATTGATCATGATGACAGCCTGGTCCGGGGGCGGCGCAGCTGTGTATCCGGAAATTGTCATTGATTCGGAATCAGGAATCGTTCTGTACCAGGTGCATGCAAACCAGAGCTGGTATCCTGCCTCCCTGACCAAAATGATGACCCTGTATATGACTTTCAGCGCCTTGAAATCCAACAAACTGGCGCTGAACAGGAAACTCAATGTGTCAGCCCACGCGGCAATGCAGCCTGCCACGCGCCTGGGGCTAAGCAAAAATGAATCAATATCAGTCAATGATGCAATTTCCGCCGTCGCCACCATTTCAGCAAACGATGCGGCCGTTGTGCTGGCGGAACAGCTGGCAGGCAGCGAAAAAGCATTTGCCCGGCAAATGAACCTCCAGGCCCGAAAATTGGCCATGAACGGCACAGTGTTCCGCAATGCATCAGGACTGCCTGACAGTTTGCAAATAACAACGGCACGGGACATGGCTCTACTGGGTTTTCGCTTAAAACAGGATTTTCCGGAATATTTCCATTATTTTTCCAAACCTGCTTTTACCTACAGGAGCCGCACCCGAAACAGTTCAAACAGATTGCTTGGCACTTATAAGGGAACAAACGGCATCAAAACCGGTTTTACCTGTGCTTCCGGGTACAATCTCGTTGCTTCGGTGCAACGCCGGGGTATCGGGCTGATCGGTGTTGTTCTGGGTTCCAACAGCAACGCCAACCGTAATCGCAGGATGGTACACTTGCTTGATACCGGTTTCAGCAAGGCGCAAAGGGGGAAATCCGGCAAGAACATTGTTGATCTGACGTCAGGAAACAGTGGTCGGCAAGCAGTACCGGTACGTCTCAGCTCCGATCAGTGCGGACGCTACTCAGGAAAAAGAATCTTGACAGGTGGAAAATTGCCGGGTTGGGGAATCCTTCTGGGCATTTACAGGAACAGAAAAGAAGCCGTATCAATCGCCATAAAGGCTCGATCCAGCTTGAAAGGCATTACCCGAAATGGCAAAACGGCAATCTTGCAACGTAAATTCAAACATGGAAACTCATGGAAAGTTTTGCTGGTCGGCATGCGGCAAAAGGATGTCGGCAAAGCCTGCAAACACTTGTGGGCCCAAGGCATGATCTGTCTCACACAGTCACCCCAGGTCATGGCCAGGCAGGGCTTCGCCAGACTGTAATGCATCAGTGGCAGAAAGGCCGACTGGCGTACTGTAATGTATCGAGCTAATGCAAACAGGCTAATAGTTCTTCTTTTAGTTCTTCTTTCTCAGATTGAAAAATCCTTTTTCGAGGATCATTATTCTGGCACAAACTGCCCCCGGCTTGAATGGCGGGATTGCCGGAATCCAGACTTCGGGGTTGGTTCAAACTTGGTATTCATGGCACTGAATGCCCGCTTCCCCCCATTCAAGCCGGGGCAGGCTCTGCGGGCATGACATCCTGTGGGATAATCTGGCAAAGAAGATTAGAAATTAGAACTTTTCGCTTATCCGCGCTGAAAAAAAATCCGGATGGCCTTATTCAGGGCATCCCCCGGATGCTGCGGCAAGCAGTTTTTTCAGCACTGTTCTGAGGATACCGCCATCGCGGTAATAGCCAATTTCTATAGGCGTATCGATGCGGCTAATGGTGCTGAAACTGATCATCTTGCCGTTGTCTGCCGTGGCTGTCACCGCCACTTCCTGCTGCGCAGCCATAGCATCTGAAATAGCCACGCTATAGATCTCCGAACCGGTCAACCCGAGGCTGCTGACGGATTCACCATTGACAAATTGCAGCGGCAGGATACCCATGCCAATGAGATTGCTGCGGTGGATTCTTTCATAACTCTCCGCAATGACCGCTCTGACGCCCAGCAAGAAAGGCCCCTTTGCCGCCCAATCCCGGGATGATCCGGAACCATAGTCTTTTCCCGCCAATATACACAAAGGGATGCCGGCTTCACGGTATTGCATTGCCGCGTCGAAAAAACTCATTCGTTCACCCGTTGGATGATAGCGGGTGACATTGCCTTCGCTTCCCGGGACCAGCAGATTACGAATACGGATATTGGCGAAGGTTCCCCGGCACATTACCTGGTCGTTGCCACGCCGTGAGCCATAGCTGTTCCAGTCCTTGCGGGCAATGCCCTTTTCGATGAGATAGCGGGCGGCTGGCGAATCGGGGGCGATTTGTCCCGCCGGAGATATATGGTCTGTGGTGACGGAATCACCGAACAGGCCCAGTACCCGCATACCGCTCAGGGGGACGATTTTGTCAGCAGCGCCGCTCTGATCATCGAAGAATGGAGGCCGCCGGATATAAGTTGAACTTTCATCCCATGCATACAGTTCCGATTCAGTCACGGGGATTTTCTGCCATGGCTCAGTGCCCTTGAAAACATCAGCGTAGCGTTCCTGAAACATATCCGCTGTGACATAGCGCTGTGTTGCCGCGTAGACTTCCTCACTGCTTGGCCAGACATCCTTCAGGTACACAGGCCTTCCATCCCTGTCCATTGCCAATGGTTCCGTGGTGATATCGATTGCCGTGCTGCCAGCCAGGGCATAGGCCACGACCAGCGGCGGAGAGGCCAGATAATTGGTTTTCGTCAAGGGGTGTACCCTGCCCTCGAAATTTCTGTTTCCGGACAACACCGCCGACACCACCAGTTGATTGTCCAGAATTGCCTGCGCAACGGGTTCTGCCAGTGGCCCGGAGTTGCCGATGCAGGTGGTGCAGCCATAGCCGACCAGGTTGAAGCCGAGCTGTTCCAGGTAGGGCAGGAGTCCCGATTTTTTCAAATATTCGGTCACCACCGTCGAGCCAGGGGCGAGCGATGTTTTTACGTAATTTTTTACCGTCAGGCCTTTTTCCACAGCTTTTTTGGCAACCAGGCCGGCGGCCAGCATCACTGATGGATTGCTGGTGTTGGTGCAGGAAGTGATCGCCGCAATGACCACGGCGCCATGAGTGATTTTCTCGATATCGCCATGCAGGGCAACGGAGCCGGTACGCTGCAGCTCGTCGTTACTGAGACCCATGCCATGGATTCCGGCCGGCGCGGTGAGTGTCTGTTGATAGGTAGGGCCGACTTTGTACAGCGGAATCCTGTCCTGTGGGCGCTTGGGCCCGGCTATTGACGCTTCGATACCGCCGAGATCCACTTCCAGGATATGGCTGAATTCCGGGTCCGGCGTGCTGTCAGTGCGGAACAGACCCTGTTCCTTGGCATAGCGTTCCGTGAGTTCGATTTGTTCGGGACTGCGTCCGGAAAGGCGCATATATTGGAGCGTCTGATCGTCTATCGGGAAATAGCTCACCGTGGAACCCTGTTCCGGCGCCATGTTGCTGATCGTGGCACGGTCTGGAATGCTCATGGACGCCAGTCCGGAACCAAAAAATTCGATGAATTTGCCGACCACGCCAAATTCCCTGCACAACTCGGTGATGCGCAGCACCAGATCGGTGGCGGTGACGCCCGGCGGCAGCTTGCCGGTGAGTTTGATGCCAATGACATCGGGAACGAGCATGAAAATGGGTTGATCCAGGAGCACCGCTTCCGCCTCGATGCCGCCCACCCCCCAGGCGAGGACACCCAGCCCGTTCACCATCGGCGTGTGCGAATCGGTACCGACGCAGCTGTCGGGAAAACACAGGTTTTTATCCTTGTGCAAAAAAACCACCCGGGACAAGTACTCGAGGTTGACCTGATGCACGATACCGGTACCCGGCGGAACGATGCGCAGATTGTCGAAGGCATGCTGCCCCCATTTCAGGAATGCATAGCGCTCGGCATTGCGCTGAAACTCCAGTTCTTCATTCATTGCCAGAGCTGTCCGCACGCCAAAAAAATCCACCTGTATCGAATGATCGATGACCAGGTCACAGGGAATGAACGGGTTGATTTTCCCCGGATCGCCACCCAGTTTCCGCATCGCGTCACGCATGGCGGCCAGGTCGACGAGCGCGGGCACGCCGGTAAAATCCTGCAATATCACCCTCGCCGGCTTATAGGGTATTTCCGTTCTTGTGCCATGCGCTTGCCAGTTGGCGATGCATGCGACATGCTCCCGGGTGATGGCAACGTCGTCGCAGTTGCGTAAAACAGACTCCAACAGTATCTTGATGGTGTTGGGCAATCGGGAAATATCCGCAATGCCAGCCTTTTCCAGCTGCGACAAGGCATACCAGGAAACTGAACCAGCCTTTCCAAGGTTCAATTTTTGTAATGCACCGAAGGGATCGTGATCATTCATGACGGACTACTCCTCAGAATTTTACTGCCGGAAGCCGTTTTGCAATGGCTGGTCAAACTATGACCAGTATAATCTTCGATCGTTGCAGCTGGGATTACTTATTGCGGTAGTCTCAGAGCTCAGGATGTATTCAGGCCGTCGAAATAACGGAAAAATTGCTCCACATTATCCGGGACATGACGGTGATCCGACAATGCTTCAAGAGAAAGACAGCGGGAATGTATGGCACAGTGAAACCCACTGTCTATAGTGTACAAGAACCGCAGGAATCAGCTGAAAAAACGTTCTACCGGCTCCAGATCGACCGTAACTTCACAACAGTCGTCACCATTGGCGTTGCACTTGGTTTCATAGGCATACACCTGCTTTT
>JAJRWJ010000052.1 GCA_024276805.1 Gammaproteobacteria bacterium | reverse complement strand
GCGCTGCGTCCTGCATATCTGGTCTGATCACCCAGTTCCTCTTCGATTTTCATCAGGCGATTGTATTTGGCGATGCGGTCTGAACGGCTCAGGGAACCAGTCTTGATCTGACCCGTGCCGGTGGCCACCACCAGATCGGCGATCGTGACATCTTCCGTTTCCCCGGAACGATGCGATACCACCGCGCTATAGGACGCATCATGGGCCATCCTGATCGCCGCCAGGGTTTCCGTCAGTGTGCCGATCTGATTGACCTTGATCAGGATGGAATTGGCGATATTCTGATCGATGCCTTGCTTCAGTATAGCCGGATTGGTGACGAAAAGATCATCGCCGACCAGTTGAATTTTTCCACCCAGTTTTTCCGTCAGCAACTTCCAGCCATCCCAGTCATTTTCATCGAGACCATCCTCGATGCTGATGATCGGATATTTATCGACCCAGTCAGCCAGAAAATCGACCATCTCTTCGGAATCGAAGCGTTTGTTTTCGGAGGCCAGCACATAACGGCCGTTGACATAATATTCGGAGCTGGCGGCATCCAGACCCAGATAGATGTCTTCGCCAGGTTTGTAGCCGGCTTTCTCGATGGCTTCCAGAATCACGCCAATGGCCGCTTCGTTGGATGGCCGATTGGGTGCAAAACCGCCTTCGTCGCCAACGGTGGTGGTCATGCCCTGGTCACTGAGCACTTTTTTCAGCGTGTGGAACACTTCCGCGCCATAACGTATCGCCTCGCGAAAAGTCGGCGCGCCCACCGGCAGAATCATGAATTCCTGCAAATCGACGCTGTTGTCCGCGTGGGAGCCGCCGTTGATGATGTTCATCATTGGCACCGGCATGATGAATTCGTCGCTGGTTTTCAGATAGCGATACAATGGGATGCCGCCATCTTTGGCCGCGGCATGGGCTGTCGCCATGGAAACGGCAAGCAAGGCATTGGCGCCCAGCCTGGCCTTGCTTTCCGTGCCATCCAGTTCGATCATTTTCTGGTCGATGGCGGCCTGATTGCCGGCATCCATATCGATGATGGCAGCGCGAATTTCACTGTTGATATTTTCCACCGCCTTCAACACGCCCTTGCCCAGATAACGTGACTTGTCGCCATCGCGCAGCTCTATCGCCTCGCGCTCACCGGTCGAGGCGCCGGAAGGCACCATTGCGCTGCCTGTAGCGCCGGACGCCAGTATCACATCTGCTTCGACAGTTGGGTTGCCGCGGGAATCGAGAATCTCGCGTGCACGAACATCGGTTATTTTCGCCATTTTTATACCTATAAGGTTGTTTCAATGAAGGTGTTTTCTTTTACCGCCCGATCGATGCTGAGCAGGATCTCCAGCAATTCCCGCATCCTGTGCAGAGGCCAGGAATTGGGGCCGTCACTTTTGGCATGTTCCGGATCCGGATGGGTCTCCATGAACAGTCCCGAGATACCTACCGCCATCGCCGCTCTGGCCAGGACCGGGACAAATTCCCGCTGGCCACCAGAACAGGCGCCCTGCCCGCCGGGCAACTGCACCGAATGAGTGGCATCCATGACCACCGGGCAGCCGGTTTCACGCATCACCGCCAGGGAACGCATGTCGGAGACCAGATTGTTATAGCCAAAGGTCACGCCCCGGTCACAGACCATGATCTGCTGGTTGCCCACCGCCTTGACCTTGTTCACTACATGGCGCATGTCCCAGGGCGCCAGAAACTGGCCTTTTTTGATATTGACCGGCAGACCCTGTGCCGCTGCCCGCTGCATGAAATTGGTCTGCCGGCACAGAAAAGCCGGAGTCTGCAAGACGTCGACGACCGCCGCCACCTCCTCCAGCGGCGTGTCTTCGTGAACATCGGTCAACACCGGAACCTGCAGCTGTTTTTTGACTTCCGCGAGTATCTGCAGCCCCTTCTCCATGCCCAGGCCGCGAAAACTGTCATGCGACGAACGGTTGGCCTTGTCGAAGGATGACTTGTAGATGAACGGAATGGCCAGTTCGCCGGTCAGTTCCTTGAGATACCCGGCCGTATCCATGGCCAGCTGCTCACTTTCGATGACACAGGGCCCGGCAATCAGGAAAAACGGCTGATCGAGACCTGCTTCGAATCCACATAATTTCATGTCTTATCTCCCGTGCTTTTTTTATGTTGCAGCGCAGCCATGACAAATCCTGAAAACAGGGGATGCCCCTTGCGCGGGGTGGAGGTGAATTCAGGATGAAACTGACAGGCCAGGAACCAGGGATGATCCGGAATTTCCACCACTTCCACCAGGCGTCCATCGATGGACTTTCCTGAAAAACACAGCCCGTGCTGCTCCAGCACCGCGATATAGTGATTGTTGAATTCGTAACGGTGCCGGTGTCGTTCGGTAATGACATCCTTCTGATAGAGTCGAAACGCCAGGGAATCGGGCTGCAGGCGGCATTTTTGCGCCCCCAGACGCATCGACCCACCCAGATCGGATGTTTCCGAGCGTTTTTCCAGTTGCCCACTGTGATCCTGCCATTCGGTAATCAAACCGATCACCGGATGCGGTGAATCGGGTAAAAACTCGGTACTGTGCGCACCTTCCAGCCCGGCGACATCCCGGGCGAATTCGATCACCGCCGCCTGCATCCCCAGGCAGATACCCAGATAGGGAATGTTTTTTTCCCGGGCGAATTTCACCGTGGCGATCTTGCCTTCGATACCCCGTTCGCCAAAACCGCCCGGCACCAGAATGGCATCGACATCCTGCAACTGAACAACACCTTCATCCTCGATCAGTTCCGAATCGACAAACCTGATCTCGACCTTGTTGCGGGTGCGAATGCCAGCGTGAATCAACGCCTCGGTCAGTGATTTGTAGGCATCCAGATGCTCCACGTATTTGCCGACAATGGCAATGGTCACGCTGTTGTCGGGATGAAACAGGGCTTCCACCACAGCCTGCCATTCACTCAGATCCGCCGGCGGGACATCCAGACGCAGCCGTTCGACGACGATTTCATCCAGACCCTGGTCATGCAGCAGCAAGGGGATGCGATAGATGGAATCCGCATCCACGGCGGAAATCACGGCCTTTTCCATGACATTGGTAAACAGGGCGATTTTCCGGCGTTCGCCGACCGGCAGCGGCTGCTCGGAACGACAAATCAGTATATCCGGCTGGATGCCGATGGTTCTCAGCTCCTTGACCGAATGCTGGGTCGGCTTGGTCTTCAGCTCACCGGCGGAGCGAATGAAGGGAACCAGCGTCAGATGAATGAACAGTGCCCGATCGGCGCCCACTTCCACGCGCATCTGCCGGATCGCCTCCAGAAAGGGCAGCGATTCGATATCGCCGACCGTGCCGCCCACCTCGATGATCGCCACATCGGTGCCCTCGGCGCTGTCATGGATGCGGCGCTTGATTTCATCGGTGATATGCGGAATAACCTGCACCGTGGCGCCAAGATATTCCCCTTTGCGCTCCTTGCGCAGCACGTTTTCGTATACCTGCCCGGTGGTGAAATTGTTTTTCCGGGTCATCGTGGTTTTCAGGAAGCGTTCATAGTGGCCCAGGTCCAGATCGGTCTCCGCGCCATCGACAGTGACAAACACTTCGCCATGTTGAAACGGACTCATGGTGCCCGGATCGACATTGATATAGGGATCCAGCTTGGTCATCGTGACATTCAGGCCGCGCGCCTCGAGAATAGCCGCCAGCGAAGATGCGGCAATGCCTTTTCCCAGGGATGAAACGACACCGCCGGTGATGAATATATATTTAGTCATGTTGCCCGGATAAGTAGAATCTGTCACAGCCGGAATACGCCTGCCAGATTGGCTGAAATGCCACAAAGCCGACTATTTTAATCGACAATGTCGTTTTCGTCATGATCTTTCAGACTTTTATCGTCTCTCATCCATAAAATTCGCCAGTTCAGCTGCCCTGGCGGTGCACAAAATTCACTGCTCAGCCATAGGTCCGCGACCGCCGCCAGTCGACCATCGATAAACAACAGCGGCATACGTACTCTTTGCCACGGCGGTAGCGCCGCTTCCTGAAACAGTTTTTTCAATTTGTGCCTGCCCTGCCGCCCAGGCAGCCGCAAAACCTCACCACCATGACGATAGGCGACATGGATCTCGGCATGGCGCCAGATCCCGGGATCGATACCAGAACCACGGGTTTCACGTATCTGCAGGCGGCCATTGCCGCGCAGTTGCAGTGACCGTTGCCCGGAAGGCCAGCACAGGTGCAGCTGCGGATCGATGTCTGCGGCCGGCTGCAGCAAATACAGCCGGTCCCGATAGCGGCGCACCAGCCAGCCCTGCGCGGCGATTTGTGGATCGCGGTCGGGACGCGCCAGCAGCACCTCGTTGCACAGCTTTTCCAGCAGTCCCGTACTGGGCATGCGCAACTGCCGGTCGTGAAACCACTGCCTCAGCAGCAGATGCCGTAGACCTGGTTCACAGGCCAGCAAGCCGGGTATCGACAGCGTACCGCTGTGGGCATCGTAAACCTGCTGAAACACTTGCCGGGCATGGCCGGCAAGCAGGGCCTGCGCCTCGGCGCAATGCCCTGCCGACCGGGAAACCGTTTTAGCCACGGATGGCCAGCGTTGCTTGAGCAACGGGATGACACAGTTGCGCAGAAAATTGCGGGAAAATTCGTTGTCACGGTTGCTGTGATCTTCGACCCAGGTCAGACGCCGCCGCCGGGCATAAGCCTCGATCGCCTGGCGCGGCATGTCCAGCATCGGCCTGAGCAGCAACCCCCTGCCCAACGGCATGCTCTTCGGCATCCCGGAAAGCCCCTGCAGACCACTGCCCCGAAACAGTTGCAACAGCACCGTTTCCAGCTGATCATCGAGATGCTGGGCGGTCAGCAGAATATCCCGCTCCTGCAGTACAGCAGCCAGCGCCTGATACCGGGCATTGCGCGCCGCCTCTTCGGGACTCTGGCCGGCTGCCGCCCGGGCATCGACGCGCAGCGACATGAAAGGCACCTGTAATCGCCGGCAGATTGCCGCACAGTGCTGCTGCCAGACATCGGCATCGTCCTGCAGGCCATGATGTACATGAATCGCGGTGATTTTTTCGAAAATCTCTTCGATTTGCGCGCACAACTGCAGCAACACATGGGAATCGACGCCACCGCTGTAGGCAATATAGAAGCGCTGCTTTTCAAGGTAGGGACGCAGCGCCTCCCGCATGAAATCACTAGGCGGCAACACGGCTTTGCCTCATGCTGCTGACGGCCGGCAGGCCTCAGGACTCCGTATAGGCGCCGAAACTCATCAACCGCTGATAGCGCTTCTCCAGCAATGACTCGATGGATTGCTGGCGCAATTCCTGCAAATGACGAATCAGCGTTTCCTGCAAATTTGCCGCCACCATCTGAAAATCCCGATGCGCCCCACCCAGCGGCTCCCTGACGACCTCATCCAGCAGACCCAGTTCCCGGATGCGGTCGGAGGTGATGCCCATGGCCTCGGCGGCCAGCTGCGATTTTTCCGCGCTCTTCCATAGTATGGAAGCGCAACCCTCCGGCGAAATGACCGAATAGCTGCTGAATTCCAGCATGATCAAGCGGTCGCCGACACCAATCGCCAGAGCGCCTCCAGACCCGCCTTCACCGATGATCGTGCAAACAATCGGCGTCTTCAGTCGGGCCATGACGAACAGGTTGCGGGCTATTGCCTCGCTCTGACCGCGTTCCTCGGCGCCGATGCCAGGGTAGGCGCCGGGTGTATCGATCAGACAGATGATGGGCAGGGCGAAGCGCTCCGCCATTTTCATGACCCGCAGCGCCTTGCGGTAGCCCTCCGGACTCGGCATGCCAAAATTGCGATAGATTTTTTCCTTGGTATCCCGTCCCTTCTGATGCCCGATCACCATGATCGGCTGGCCATCCAGTCTGGCCAGCCCACAGACGATGGCCGGGTCGTCACGGTAGCTGCGATCGCCATGCAATTCATGGAAATCGGTAAACATGTGTTCGATGTAATCCAATGTATAGGGCCGTCCGGGGTGCCGTGACAATTGGGAAATCTGCCAGTCACTGAGATCCGAGAAAATGCTTTCGGTGAGCGCCAGATTTTTCGCTTCCAGCTGTTTGAGTTCATCGGTGATGTTGATGTCGTTGTCGAACTCCACATTGCGCAGTTCTTCAATTTTTGCTTCGAGTTCAGCGATTGGCTGTTCAAAGTCGAGAAATTTTAAATCCATGGGCACCTGGCTGAAGGATGAATTCAGTATAAAAAAATCAAAGTAGCTCCCAAAGCAGGCCGGCCTGACATCATCTGCCGGAAGTTTTACGGTCAGCGCAATTTGGGAACGATCAACTGTGGGATTATAACGTCAAATCCGGCAAATATTAACAAAAGTTCTGTCTTTCCCCCGATAAATTCCTGGCGGACATCGCCCCAGGCCAGTTTCCGGCCGGTACCATCCCTGCCCTCACCCGTTACCGGCGGGATTTATCCAGCTCCTTGAGATGCTTGAGCTTTTCCGCTATCTTGATTTCCAGGCCCCGCGCCACCGGATGATAATATTCGGTACCCGCCAACGGTTCCGGAAAATAGTTCTCGCCAGCGGCATAGGCATCCGGTTCATGATGGGCATAGCGATAGTCCTTGCCATAGTCCAGGTCTTTCATCAGACGGGTCGGGGCATTGCGTAAATGCACCGGCACCTCCAGGCTGCCATGCTGCTTTGCATCACGCATTGCCGCATTGTATGCCATATACACGGCATTGCTCTTCGCCGCACAGGAAAGATAGAGCACCGCCTGCGCCAGCGCCAGCTCACCTTCCGGACTGCCCAGCCGCTCCTGGACCTGCCAGGCATTGATGCACAGCTGCAGCGCCCTGGGGTCGGCATTGCCGATGTCTTCCGAGGCGATACGCACAATGCGTCGGGCCAGATACAACGGATCGCAGCCGCCATCGAGCATGCGGCACAACCAGTACAACGCCGCATCGGGGGCACTGCCGCGAACCGATTTGTGCAATGCGGAAATCTGGTTGTAAAAATCCTCGCCCTGCTTGTCGAAGCGGCGCACGTCACCCGACAGAACCTCTTCCGCTATGTTGGCATCGATTTCCCCGGTATCTGCGGCGAAGGCCAGCTCCGCGGCAATTTCCAGCAGATTCAACAGCCGCCGGGCATCGCCATCGGCTGCCGCGGCAAACATCGCCCTGATTTCCGGCAGGATTTGCACGGTGCCGTTGAAGCCCCGCTCCGGATCCTTCAGCACCTGTTCGATGACCTGCAGCAAATCGGCTTCGCGCAATGCCTGCAAAACATAGACCCGGGCACGCGAGAGCAGCGCATTATTGAGAGCGAAGGACGGGTTCTCGGTGGTTGCGCCGATAAAAAAAACCGT
>JAJRWJ010000455.1 GCA_024276805.1 Gammaproteobacteria bacterium | reverse complement strand
AAATCGATTTTGTTGTAGATCTTGGTGATTTTGATGTCGGATGGCAGGGTATCCAGAAATACCTGCTTTACCGGTTCCCTGACATCGATCAATAGCAGAATCTTGTCCGCGCGACGCAGTTCCTGATGCGCCCTGCGAATGCCTTCCAGCTCCACCTTGTTGCCGGTTTCCTGCAGACCAGCGGTATCGATGATGTGCAGCGGCATGCCATCCAGTTGTATGTGCTCTTTCAACACATCCCTGGTGGTGCCGGCGATTTCGGTGACAATGGCTGCTTCCCGTCCCGCCAGGGCATTGAGCAGACTGGACTTGCCGGCATTGGGTCTGCCGGTCAACACCACGGACATGCCCTCCCGCAGCAGACACCCCTGTCTGGCAGTATCCTGGATCTGCTGTATACGATCGAGCAAGTGCTCAATCCTGCTTTCCACCAGTCCCTCGCTGAGAAAATCGATTTCCTCATCGACAAAATCGATACCCGCTTCGACATAGACACGCAGCTCGGTCAGTTCATCGACCAGCCCGTCGATCTGTCCGGAGAACACACCCTGCATGGATTTTTGTGCCGAGCGCACCGACTGTTCGGTGCTGCTTTCGATCAGGTCGGCAACGGCTTCCGCCTGTGCCAGATCCAGTTTGTTATTGAGAAATGCCCGTTCCGTGAATTCTCCTGGGTTCGCCAGCCTTGCCCCCAGGGACAATACCCGGCGCAGCAGCATGTCCAGCACTACCGTGCCACCGTGCCCCTGGAGCTCCAGAACATCTTCCCCGGTATAGGATGCAGGACCTGGAAAAAAAAGCGCAATGCCGGCATCGATAACGCTGCCATCGGCATCGATAAATGAGCTGAAAGCGGCGTATCTTGGAACAGGTTTTTTTTTCAGCAGCTGTCTTGCAATTTCCTGTACCAGAATTCCTGAAACGCGGACGATGCCCACTCCTCCTTTTCCGGGAGGAGTGGCAATCGCGGCAATGGTGTCCTGGCTATGTTGAATGTCCATTATCGGGCGCCAATTTCAGCATCCGGCATGCATGATGACAGGGATTCAATGTTAACAGCAACGGCATTGCAGGATATCCAGGCTGATGTTGCTACACTTTTTCGCCCGCTTCGATTTTTTTGGTGATGTACCACTGCTGAATGATCGACAGACTATTGTTGACAACCCAGTACAACACCAGACCAGACGGAAAGAACATAAAGAAGACCGTGAAGACAAAAGGAAACATCTTCATCACTTTCGCCTGTACCGGGTCGATTGGTGCAGGATTAAGACTCTGCTGTATTTTCATCGTGATGCCCATCAATACCGGCAGCACGAAAAAGGGGTCTTTGGTCGATAGATCCTGAATCCACAGAATGAAAGGCGCCTGACGCAATTCGACTGTTTCGATCAATACCCAGTACAGTGAAATAAACACCGGAATCTGTACCAGAATAGGCAGACAACCACCCAGCGGGTTGACTTTTTCCTTCTTGTACATGGCCATCATTTCTGTATTGAAGCGCTGCCGGTCATCAGCGAAACGCTCTTGCAACTGTTTCAGGCGAGGTTGAATCTTACGCATTTTCGCCATCGATTTATAACTGGCTTCGGACAGTTTGAAGAACAGCAGCTTGATGCACAAGGTCACGCCAATGATCGCGAAACCCCAGTTATTGACCAGTGAATGAATTTTGTTCAACAGCCAGAAAATGGGTTTGCCAATAAAAGTCAACCAGCTGTAGTCCACGGTCAATTCAAGTCCCGGAGCGATTTTTTCCATCACCGGCTGCAGCTTGGGACCAACGAACATTCTGGTCGTCAGTGTCACTTCGGAACCAGGCTGAACGCTGTTGACCGGTGAATAATAACCAATCACATAGCGCGAATCCGGTAATTTTTTGGTATAGAAGTGATTCACTTCATCCGCTGGTGGAATATCCGCCGCTGCAAAATAATGTTGGATCATCGCAACCCAACCGCCTTTTGTAGTGATATTCAAATTTTCGTCTTCCATATCATCGAAGCTGATTTTTTGATATTTATCTTCTTCGGTATAGACGACGCCACCAGCATAGGTTCTGATAAAAGTATTGCCATTTGCATCCTTGAATGGCTTGCGCAGCAACTGACTGTATTGTCTGCCCTGCCATACTTCACCAGTATTGTTGATCACCTGTTGCTGGACTTCGATCAGATAACTGCCCCGGGTGAAAACAAAGATTTTTCTGACTTGCAGTCCCTTGTTGTCAGTCCAGGTCAACGGTATCCGCAGAATATTCAGTTCCTCGGACATGCGATAATTATCCTGATCGGCAGTGAAAACCGTATGATGATCGGCAGCTGCTCTGGAACCGCTTGCGGCAAGCAGCCCGTTTTGTCCAAGAAACAATTTTTCTTCACTACTGCTGAACAAGCGCACCACGACTTCCGGATTGTCTTTATCGACCGGATATTGCAGCAAATCCAGATTACGCAGTGTTCCACCACGGGTGTCTATTTCCAGTCTGTAGACATCTGTCGTCACGGTGATGACTTTATCGGCATGAACTTCCAGGCTTGGTACTGAAGATGATTTTTCAGCTGATTCTGCCGGCTGCACTGTTTCTTGACTGCCAATAGTGCTGCTGGCTTCCGGCAAATCCTCCTCGACGGCAGAGATAGCGGGGATTTCTGTGGCGGTTGCAGCAATTTCGGGCTTTGGCCCATAGTCCTGCTGCCATGCCTGCCAAAGCATCACGATAATCATTGACAACACGACGATCAGTACAAACCTAATATTATCCATTCTTATTTACCAATTTTTTTGGAACAGGGTCGATGCCTCCCTCATGAAAGGGCTGGCACTTCAATAATCTTTTCAGGGTGAGAAATGAGCCAATTAAAGCGCCATGGATCTGCAGCGCTTCGATTGCATAGCTGGAACAGCTCGGATAAAAACGGCAGTGATTTCCAAGCATGGGGCTGATAAAGTACTTATAGAATCTGAGCAATGCTATGAGTATTAACCGCATCGGTCTACCAATTTTTGCCAATGCCTTTCCAGGGAGCGTCTCAATAATTCGCGTGGTGCTTT
>JAJRWJ010000005.1 GCA_024276805.1 Gammaproteobacteria bacterium | reverse complement strand
GGATAGATTCATCAGGAGTCCTGAGGTAATAAAACCTCTGTTAGAGACCGAATATATGGCTGCAATCTTGATCCCTGTTAGTGCATCAAAAAATTGAAAACTTGGCTTGCAATAAACGAGGAGTCCATATATGGGGTGAGGTACGAAGCCCAACGATTCCACGCCGGGCGCCTGACAGTTGGGGTTCCTGTCGTCCCCCCAACCTACGCAATACCGTCATGGCGGGTTGGCGCGAGGCGCCAAGCCCAACGATCCCGCCATTAAATAGTCATGATCGCTGTAAATCCCCAGGCGATAAACAATAAGCCGGAAATTCTGCAAATTGTCCTGGCATCGCCAGGCAGCATTTTTTCCAGAAGGATCAGCAAGGTGATCAGAGCCATGCCGAGCAGATTCATGACGCCCACTGCAAACATGATCAGCATTTCCGCCCAGCAGCAACCCAGACAGTTCGATCCGTGTCTGAGCCCCAGTGCACATGCTCCTTGAACACCACTGTCGGCTTGCCAGTATTTCAAAAGAAAACCCAGCGGCGAACGACAATGTTTCAAACATCCATTTTTCAAGGGCGTAAACTGATAAGCACCGGCAAAAATAAAAATTGCCGCGACCGACAGCGGCTGTTTGTTTTCCAGCATCGGTGACAACCAGGCCAGATTGTGCATTTTCCACTGCAGGATGCTCAGCAGGATGCTGAACAGGAACCAGACAAATAAATAGGCCAGGACAAAAATGATGCTGAGCTGATACGGCGAATCGTGTTGCTTCCGACAAATGCGCGCGAATGTGAGCACCATGGGTATTGCCGATGGCAGCATCATGGCCGCCATCATGACCGCCCACATCAGCAGGGCCAGGCTGAAATCGATTGCAGTCCATGCTGTCAGTCCGGTAGATGGCAGCCTGAATTCCTGCATGGGTTGGGCAGACATTTGCCAGTGGCTATAGAACAGGAATGCCCATGCACAAGCACTGACCACGAGCAAGGCAACAAGCAGCTTGTCCTGTGATTTATTCAAGTTGCTTATGCCCACTTTGTCCGATTGCCGGTCATGCCCGCCGGGAAGCGGGCATCCAGTGCCACGGGTGGCAGGTTTAAACTCATCCACGGGGACTGGATTCTGGCAATCCAGCCCTTCAAGCCCGGGGCAGGCTCTGCCGGAATCACGATCTTTGAAGAAAGACTCAGGAAATTTGCCAAAGTCGAATCAGGCGTGATAAATGAATGGCGAATAATAGCCGTTTCTATCGGTAAAGCGCCAGTCTTTATCATAATCCTGATAGTGATAACGGGAAGATTTTGCCACCGTAGCCGGATGGCTGGGGACGATGCACAGCGGAGGATTGTAAATTTTAGCCGATGCGCCGCTGATACCCTTGATACTTTCAATCTCAATCTGGGTTATTCCGGGGATGGTGAGTTGCCGGGTATTGTCGTGTTCCTGATAGTCGATCGGTACTTTTTTTATTCCCAGTACTTCACCGACAAAACTCATCAATACCGCCAAATGGCCTCCGGCCTGGCCGCTGAATATCTGCGTGATGGCATCGAACTGTACTTCAGTACTGCGCGCATCGACATACAACGCCGCCTGCCAGTTGCCATCCCGCATATGCGACGGAGCGTAGCAGGCCAGGACAATGTTCAAATCGTCCAGTTGCAGTTGCTGAAAATGTCCCTTGTCGATATGCCAGGCCACCAGCAATTTGCAGTCGCCTTCGCTGGGAGCGTTGAACCACACGCAGGGACAGGCGGTTTCGCAGTTGCACGCTTCGAAATAGCTGCCTTCAAGGCGCCCATCGTTTACATCACTCATGTTGTTACCTGTTCAGTTTTCCGTCGTTTGCAGACGAAAACTGCCTAAAATGGTTCTTGAAAAGGACGCAAATCCAGTTCATGGGTCCATGCGCTGGGATGCTGGCAATGTAAAGCCCAGTAGGTATCGGCAATCGCGTCGAGCTGCAGCAATCCCTGCGCGCCTTTGCTGGCAACGTATTCGGGGAATTGTTGTCGGGCCCGCTCACCATCGATAACGCCATCGATGATCATATGTACGACATGTATGCCAGAGGGGGAAAACTCGCGCGCCATGCCTTGGGCCAAAGCTCTCAGACCTGCCTTGGCTGCGGCAAAACCTGTAAAAGGGGGCTTGGCTCGCAGAGAAGCCGTCGCCCCGGTGAAAAATAACGTTCCCTGTTGCTGTTTCTCCATCAATTTAATGGCTTCCCTGCCAAACAAAAAGCCAGCCAAGCAGTTTTGCTTCCATAATGTTGTAAAGGTTTGTTGATCCATGTCCAGCAAGGGCGCCCGGATGTTGCTGTCGACAGTACAGGCGGCAATCGATAAAACCCGGGTTTCGGATTTGATCACTGCAAATAAATCGATAACGTCCTGTTCGTTCGTGGCATCGGCAACGACGGCAGTCGCTTTGCCATGCCCTTGTTGAATGCTGGCTGCAACCTTGTTCAATTTATCAGCGCTGCGCCCGGCAATGAATACCTGCAAACCCTCGGCCGCAAAACGCCTGGCCAGTGCCGCACCCAGGCCCTGTTCGGGTCCGACACCCAGCACCAGGGCCGATTTTTCAGCAATCATCAGTCTGCTTTTCCCGCTGCCGTCGCCTCAGGGACTTCAAGTAATTTTCCGGACTTGACATCATAAATATAGCCATAAACAGGAATATTGCCTGGTACCAATGGATGCGTCTTTATCCTTACCACATCTTCGGTAACGCTCTGTGCCTGATCGGCGATGGTCAACCAGTCGATATATTTCCCTTCCGACGAACCGGGGCCTTCACAGCAGTCATGCCAGCCGCTGGCATCGACGGATGCGGTTCTCAGACTGCTGCACAATAGATCCCTCATGATTTCATCGGTGAATGTTTCCATGCCACAGTCAGTGTGATGAATGACGAACCATTCCCGGGTGCCCAGCAACTTGTAGGAAATGACCAGAGAGCGGATCGCATCGTCACTGGCACGCCCTCCGGCATTGCGAATGACATGCGCATCACCTTCGCTGAGGCCTGCATATTTGGCCGGGTCCAGGCGTGCATCCATGCAGGTCAGAATGGCGAAGTGCCGGCCGGGAGGCATGGGCAGATCGCCCTTGTCGAATCCTGAAACATATTCATGGTTGGCGGTAATGACTTCGTTCAATATTTGACTCATGGTGATTGCTCCTAAGCTTTAGATTCTGCCGAAAATTAACGAAAAGTTATTGGCGGGCATGTCGATTCGTTCTTTTAATTCCAGACCATGCCGGGCTGCGGCCTTTTGCAGATCCGCAACATCCTTCAAGCCCCATTCCGACACACCTGCACTGCTCAATGTATCATGAAAATCCTTGTTCGAGTCGGTTGTAAAGGTTCCCTGTACCTGAAAAGGACCGTAGATCAGGAGAATTCCATCCTTATCGAGATAATGATCGGCGCAGGCCATCATGCCGTCGGCAATCGATATCGGAGCAACCTGGAAAATATTGATGCAGAATATCGCCGAAAAAGCCCCTTTCGTTTCAGGGCTTATCCAGGTATCGGGATTGGTCAGGTCGAGGTGCATCGGGTCGGCTATATTGTCATTGCCATGCTCCTGCCGGAGTTTGTTGATATTGTCGAATACTTGTTCATCCATGTCGCTGGGATGAAAATGCAAGTGATCGAAATGCGGGGCAAAGTAATTGATATGCATGCCGCTGCCACTGGCCAGCTCGAGTACACGGGCAGGGTCCTTGGGTAATTTTTCCTTCAAGACGCCTAAAATCGGTTCGCGGTTACGATTGCCTGCCCAGGCGACATATTCACTGAGCGGGTGTGGATCTAAAGGGGGGTTTTCCTGATTCATTGACAGATACTCCTCATTGAAAATTATTATTGGTTCACCATAGGAGACAAGCTATTTTCATGCCAACCTGAAAATAAAATAAATTACCAGCTAAACAGGCGCTTGGTCTTTTGACTCGACCGTACTAGAGAAGCTATAATTCAAAAACATTGAATTACAGGTTCACATGAACATGACTGATACCACTTTTTCCAATCTGTCCCCGGTCTTTTTCCTGCAGACATTCGTGCTGGAACTCATGCATGCCAGCGAACAGCAGGGACAGCAGCACTGTGAACAATTGATCGAGCATATTGCGCGTACCGCAGGCTGTTTCTTTGAAGAAGCCTTTCGCGATGAAAACAAGCTTGAGGGGAATTTGGACAGGGAATGCTACATCGATCTCATTCTGGGCTTGAAAAATAAAATAGGCGGGCAGTTCTCCCTGGCTGCAAGCAGCGAGAATTGTATAACCGTGGTCAACTCCCGCTGTCCTTTTGGTGAAGGCGTGAGTAATTTTCCGGAATTATGTCGCATGACTTCCAGTGTTTTCGGAGGCATTGCCGCACGCAGCTTCGGTTATGCCAAGGTGGAAATCAAAAAGAGCATTGCCCGGCAGGAGGGTGGCTGTGAAGTCTGCATCTATACCAACGCAGAT
>JAJRWJ010000051.1 GCA_024276805.1 Gammaproteobacteria bacterium | reverse complement strand
CGAAACCGGCCGTAGCGCCTCCGACACCATGAAAGCAGTTATTCGAAAAACGGTCATTTTTCACGATACTCTACCAAAATGGAACTATACTATTATGCCGCAAATGTGACAGTAATTTATCGATCAATCCTAAAGCAGGGTATTTTACCGGAATTTCACACAGTTTTACGAAGAGCCCTTGTTAAGTGTGTGGCGTCCTTGGCAGTAGGGAATGTGACGCACTCTGAAGTCAAATACTGCCTCAAATCCTATCACAATCCGGAAGATTTTTCGGCAACGAATGGATGTGCCGGAGTGGCTATGTGGAGTGGAGAAGCGGCGCCATTATCATGACAAAACAAGGAGATAAAGAAGGTTTCTCAGGGTATGCATTAAACGACAACGGGGTTTTCATCTCCTTTGCGACATTTTCTGACATTAGCCCATTGTCCTGGCGGATGCCTTGGCACAGTGCGTAAGGCGTGACCCATGCATTCTGTCAGCCTGAACCATTGAGGCCATATTCAGCTTCGTGACGTGGCGACTATATGTAATATAGGTGGTTTGGGTGATGCTGTTTGGAGGAACTATTTTTCATTATTTTTTTTCAATCAAAATCCCAAATCCAATCCAGCACCATTAACATAATCAACGCAAATGCGGATGACATCCATAACCAATAAAATACTCGTGCCAATAACCGGTCAAATACCGTCGTATGTTCATACAATAACTCATAATTTGCAAAAAACACGCTGCCTCCTTGAGGGTTACTTCTAATTCTTTGCATCACTGATTTTGGAAGCGACAACGCTTGAGCCACATTAAAAATATCCCAACCACTAACGAATTCAACACCTAATTCATGCTTGGTTCCCGGGTTATTTCTAAGCTTGCGCACGGTGATCTGGCCGAAAATAACAAATATAAAACATCCGACTAAGGCCACTGCCATCGGGATCGCCAAGAGGGTGGAAAACAAGCTCACCAGGAATTTACCTTTTCCATAATTTTATCGTACCAACCACCAGATCTTTCTTTTACCATGTAATTCATTCCCATAGAAGCAGCCGCTGCCACAACAATAAGACCAACCCAACCAACGGGCGTAGCAATAGTTAGAAACATTAGCGCGGTACTGCCTGCGCCAACAGTAGCACTACCCGCCCACGCACTCGCCACAAAACTACTCGACTCAATAAACAACTCCCGCTCCCAGTCACCATCCGCTTTATACTCATTGTGTATATTGCCAACACGGCTGCCCACATCGACAAGCACCAGACCATTGCCTAAAACCTTCCCATATTTGCTGAAGCGGGCCAGGGCCGTGGCCTGGGTGACGGAGGTCAGTTGCAGCTTTTGGATGTGATGACTACTGCGGGCGATATTCATGGCGCGGGTGCTGTTGGTCAAGGCCGTGCCTTTGCTTGGCGCACTTTTCTGCGAGAGCGATGTCATCCAGAGTTCGTACTGAAACTTCTTTTGCAGGTTGGCGGAGGCGGCATGAATCGCCTGCCCGGCTGAGGCCAGGGTTACGCCGGGCGCTCCCTTGCCGTGCATCACGTCGTGATAGGCCAGCACGGTATCCTGGTAATGCCGCACGGCGGCTGTGAAGGTATTACCGCGGGCGGCATGGACGGAGGCGGCGGAACCGGCCAGAGCGGCTGTGCTGTCGCGCAGCATGACCATGACCTTACTGACACCGACAACGTTATCCTGCCCCAGGGTGGCGGAGAGTGCATGGATATTCTTTGGGTTGGCACAGAGAAGAGGCGCGATAAGACCACCATCCGCCGGTGTTATCCGGCCGATGGTATAGGGCCTGTAGGCCCACATGACGCCGTGTTGTCCGTTGCAGTGTAATTCTTCGAGCGGTTCGCCACACATCTGCCTGAACTGCGGTTTGTTGTATATCTGGCTGCTGATGAGTATCTCTGTCATGTCAATTCCTTTTGTCGATGAGTGTGCAGGGTAATCCCCATGCACCCTGCTCGTTTACACTGCCTTCTGACCTATCGCGGATCTTGGTTTGTATATAACCCGGAGCAACAGTGCATGTGATGCACCCTAGCAACTGGGAGGTCGTTCGGCAAATGGCGGAATAAACTACCCCGCAGCACCACCAAAAGTAGGCGCCCTGAGGCGAAAGTAGGCGCTTGAGGCGAGCTGCGGGGAATAAACCCCAAGCGATTCAAAACGCGGGCACACGCGAACGATGCGGTTCACCACTGCTCACTAGTGTAGTGCCCTACACGGTCCACCGATAAATCTGACCATCTGTAATGGCGGTGGTATTAACCTTATGATGGACAATTAACTCGATGCCCCGTCACAAGAGGAAAGGTCCAACTCCTGCTGCAGCACGGCCTTGATATCCACCCCCGCAGCCTTGGATTCCAATACCTGCTCGATAGACAGATGGGCATCTCCCTTTTCCCAGGAAACGCTGGCCATGTTGATCAAACGACATTGACCACAGGGTTTACCCGCGGCATTTTTTACAATAAGCAGGACAGGCTTGAGACGGTTGTACGCGTCCGAAGCGACAATAATACCCACCTCTCCGGAACTCAGACGCACCACACTGCCGATGGGGTAGATGCCGATACACTTGATAAAATTCTCCAGCAGGGCCACATCAAAATTGCCCGACGCCCACTTGAACAGGTTTTCCAAGGCTTGGGCAGGGGCAATGCCATCGTGGTAACAGCGGTCGGAGGTAATCGCATCATAGACGTCCACGATGGACGAAATGCGGGTCAGTAGAGGAATTTTTTTCTCGCCCAGGCCGCGAGGATAACCTCGACCATCAAGACGCTCATGGTGGTGAAGGACAATGTGCAGGCTGGCCTTGTTGAGATTCTTGTCATCACGCAGCATGGCGAAACCCAGGCCGGGATGCTTCTTGATAATGGCAAACTCTTCTTCTGTCAGCCGCCCCGGCTTGTGCAGCACCTCGCCCGGGATCTGCATCTTGCCCAGGTCATGTAACAGCGCACCCAGGCCCAGCTGATGAAGCGCCGTCTCATCCAGCCCCAGACAACGGCCAAAGGTCAGAGCCAGAATACAAACATTCATACAGTGGGTCGCCGTGTACTCGTCACGCGACTTCAGATAGGTCAACCAGATCAACGCATCGGGATTGCGGATCACCTCATCGGCAAGCTGGGTCACCAGGACACGGGCCTGATCCGTATCGACACTGTTGCCCAAACGGCTGTCCTCCAGCATCTGGTCAATCCAGCCGCGGGCATCCCGGTAGACTGCGTGGGAACGTGTGAGTGAGTTGCGAAACACCGCCTCGCTGAAACCTGACGCCCCGGAAGCCCCAGGCATGCCGGTCTGCTGCTCTCCCTCCCCCACCGGTCGTTGCAGCGTCAGTTTGGCCGCCACGTCCGCTTGCGACTGCTCTTCGTCCACATAGACATACTCGCAGCACCCACGAAGGGTCTCAATCTCACTCTCCTTGCGCAGGATGAACCCCTGGAACATGAAGGGAGTATCCGTCCACGGACGATCCAGCTCGGCAATATACATGCCAAGCTGAAGGTCGCTGCTGTAAACCCTGATTTTGTTGCCCACTCACGGCCCTCCAGCAGGCAAAGTTGGTTCCCTTCAAGAGCGGCCAAAACCGTACCAAACTTGAGATTGAGCATGGACCTGGACTTGTCTTACCCCCATGAGTATGGGAAAAGCGTGAATCTTCTGTCGATAATTGCCGGGTATCAATCCTCATATAGGCATTATCGCTGCAACATCACTTCAGTTTATTCCATATTCTCGCCGGTGAGTAAACGCTCATGATTTCATATGAAATCATTCCACCTTGATACAGATCAAAGATATACCCCACGTGCATGAGTGAGTCTGGGGTGGCATATAGCTTGCCTATTGCAGGACTGTCGATAGATAGCTTGATCTACGCCACAGCCCCATACCGTCGAAATAACGGGGCTGTTATTCAGAAAAATGCTGAACCCGCATTAAATTGCGGATTATGTCGAGTTATTATGGCGAAACATCATGTGTCGGTAAGATTGATTGGAAATAATACACAACACCTTGATCGAGACGTCCTGCCAGGCGGCACGGCGTTATCCATTGATGGCGAACTGTGTTTAAACCTGCGTGGTCGCACCTTATCCTGCCAAGTATGCACAAGCCTCTGTGTTTCTGCAGCACTTAAACTTTCTGAAGATGCTGTCGCACTGACTGCAGATAAGTGCACAGGTTGTGGCGCGTGTTTACCCGCCTGCCCCACTGGGGTTTTTAGTATAAGTCACTTCTCTCCATCACATTTTCTGGATGAACTGAAAGGTAATGGCGAGGTGCATATCCACTGTAGTGCCAGCGAAGACAAGACCGAAGGCTTTTCGATCCCCTGTCTCCACTTGCTGGATGCCCGTCTTGCCGCGGCGGCCTTTGCGGCCGGCACGCGGATTTTCCACCTTTCCGGGCTCGGCCACTGTGAACAATGCAGCAAAGGAAATGCAATCAATCACATCGTGGCGACTCAGAACCGCCTGAGGCAATGGTTTGGGATAGGTTCTGCACCACAGATGATCATCCCGGAAGCCCTTCTGACTGAGCAGAAAAAGGGACATCATCGGCATGAAAAACAAGCGCCTCAGATGAGCCGTCGCCAGTTCTTGCAACAGGCTGGGCTGCGTGTCGTGGCCCGTGCAAATCTATGTTCAACACTGCCTGAAGAAGATGACACGCCATGCCCGCCACAGGGCATCAATCCAGTCAATATTGAACATCACCACCCTGTCGAATATCAATCACTCCTTGCCGAAAAAGTTGCCGAATTGCCCTGGATACGCAATGAAATCCCCTGGCATGGCCGAGCCATCAATAGTGAATGCACTGCCTGCCTCGCCTGCGGACAACGCTGCCCGACTGGCGCCCTTCGAGTGGAACACACCGATGCAGGGCGTGGCATCAGTTTTAAAACCGAGCTATGTACAGACTGCGGACTCTGCGCACAAGTTTGTCCGATGGACGCCGTCAAACGATACAAAGTAAAAGGCATCAGCGAAGTTATCGCCCCCCGATCAGTGCTGATGTATCGACACCACAGTACTTGCCCGCATTGTGCCGGTACCTTTCTGCCACAGACGGAAGAAGAGGAACTGTGTTCCGCTTGTCAAAATGAACAGGCATTGGAGAGTGAATGGTTAGGGCTCACGCAACAATAACTTTCCGGATTTGGGAAGTCGAGGCGCCCGTCTGGCAAGGCGCGAAAACGCAGGGATATTGGTTATATTTCAAGTTTTCGCAACGTGGACAGGCGGGATGAATAGACCTTCCAAAACGGGAAGTTATTGTTGTGCGAGCCCTTAGCACAGTGGAGACATAATCTATCGCAACAAATCCCCGTCTTATGAGGAAACTTATACGACGACGGTAGACCGTAGCAAGCGGCACATTGTGGATAAAACAATAATCGTGGAGAGATAGGAATGGGTGAACGAGTGTATGGCTTCAATGGTGTTTCGCCCAGTGCCGGTAAGCCAGGACGAAAACGCTTTGCCATGGTGATAGACCTACGCCGCTGTACGGGATGCAACGCCTGTACTGCGTCCTGTAAGACGGCCTATGACGTTCCACTCGGTGCATCACGCATCTGGTTGATGGAGGCCGAGACCGGGGAGTTCCCCAACACCAAACGCAATGTGCTGCCGAGGCTGTGCAACCAATGCGATCACCCCACCTGTGTCCGTAACTGTCCAACCAAGGCGACCTTCAAACATCCCGATGGCTACGTGCTACAACGATATAACCGTTGTATTGGCTGTCGAACCTGTATGGTGGCCTGCCCCTATAATGCGCGCCACTTCTTGCCGGAATATCGCCGCGATGCACGCAATCCACGCAATGTCGCCGATAAGTGTGATTTCTGTATTGTCCGGGTGACCCGTGGTCTGGCGCCGATTTGCGTGACCTCCTGCACCGGTGGAGCCATAATTTTTGGTGATATGAATGATCCAGAGAGTGAGGTATCCCGAACCTTTCTTGACAACAAAACCTTCACCCTGCGCCCTGAAATGGGCAATGCTCCCCAGGTTTTTTATATTGGTTTAAACGAGAAAATTGCAGATCCTGAGTTTGCTTTTCATCATCGCAGCAAGCAGCTCCATAGGCGTTACAACACCTTCAAACGCAACAGTGAGGTTGGCGGCGAAATGGCGGGCAATATCATTGATACAGACATGGGCCTTGTAGGCTTGATACGTCAGGGACTGAATAATTTCAGAACCTTCTTCAAGGACGCGCCTCATAAAATTTTCCGGGGGTTGTTCTAATGGAAGGTCAGATTATCGCCAACGCATTCCACCATGCTTATTGGGGATTCCCCATTGCGACGTATTTCTGGCTAGTCGGTGCTTCCGCCGGTTCATTTGTCATCAGCACGCTGGGCTGGGTATTTGGCATTAAAAAATACAAGTCTACCGCCTTCTTCGCCTCCAATATGGCGATCGCGCTGTTACTTATTGTACCGATAATATTGATTATTGATCTCGGCAAGCCGTTTCGCTTTTTCCACCTGTTGATGCTACCAAGTTTCAGTCACTGGTCGGCACCCATGATGTGGGGTTCATTATTTATCCTCAGCTATCCCATCGGCATGATGTTCTATAGCTATTTTGTCTACAAGAAAAATGAGAAATGGGCGCGAATTCTTGGCATCCTGGCCGTAGTACTGGCTCTGTGCACCCACTGGTATACCGGTGTGGTCATACAATTGAATCCATCGCGCATCCCCAATCATGCATCAGTAGCGCCGATTCTATTTTTGACCGGAGCCTATGTCTCAGGTATCGGCCTGCTGAATATCTGCCTATGGATTCGCAATTACTTCGTAGGCCCTGATAGCCAGGTATCGACGGGATTGATAGCGGATATGGCCCGCTTGATGCTCTACGGCATTGTCTTTGATTTGTTTTTGTTGTGGAACGAGTTCCTGCAGATGACCTATGGCTTTGGCGAGGAGTACACGATGCTTTACGACGTGCTTCTCGGGGTATTCCGCTGGCCTTATTTCTATTTGGAGATCGTCTGGGGTTTACTGTTTCCGCTGATCATCCTGGTTATCCCCAAGATCAATCGTCAACTCCCTTGGCTGCTCCTGGCTTCCTTCATGTGCGCCACGGGTGTTTATGGCATGCGTATCTGGTGGGTGATGGCTAACTTTTATTATCAGGGACATTACTAGTAGTCCATCAATATTAACTTGATGGACCACGAGGAGATCGTGAGTTGAAAATTACCCGACGTCAATTTCTTCAAGGCAGTGCCGCCACCACGGCAGCCATCGGCATTAGCAGCAAGGCCCAGGCCATGGAATTGGCCCTTGGCAATAATTCCTATAACTACATCAAGCGCGGTGAACCGAGAGAACGGGTATTCTCCTGCTCCCCGTTGTACGCGCATGACAATCCAGTACAGGCCTGGGTCGATGATGACCCGATGGCGCCGAAAAACCCCCTGACCCATCGGGTCGGCAGGCGGGTCGTCGAAATTTCTGGTGTGACTGAATCAAACCGTAGCCGGGGCCGGGTGGGCGCGGCCGAGGCATCGGCCTGGATGGAGGTCGACAGCGGTGACCGTTTACTTCACCCCTTGAAGCGGGTGGGAAAACGGGGTGCGGGACAATGGCAGGAGATTTCCTGGCAACAGGCACACGAGGAAATTGCCGCAGCCATCAAGGCGAGCAAAGCGAGCGAGACCTTTCTCATGCGCGGCAAGGATACCAGTGCCGGCGCCTGGAACCATTTCATGCAAACGTTGGGTTCAAATAGCATCATCGAGCTGGATGATGCGGTTAACCAGCGCTCGGCCTGGCAGGCGACATGGGGGGAGGATGTCTCGGTACCTGACCTCGCCCATACCCATTACATCCTTAATTTCGGCACCAACTTCCTGGTCAGCCGTCCAGATTATGCGGCGGAGGCACTGGATGGAAAAATGCTCCGTCGCGCCGGGATCGTCACCTTTGACCCACGCTGCTCAAAAACTGCGGGGCTCTCTGACAAATGGGTGCCGGTACGCCCGGGAACCGACGGGGTGGTGGCCCTGGCGATGGCAAACTACCTGTTGCAACAGGGGTGGGCGGATGCAGCGGCCATTGAACGCTTCAGCAATCTCACCGCGGCGGGCCTGATCCAGGAGTTGACGCCCTATACACTGGAACATGCCGCAGAGGTCAGCGGCGTGCCCGCATTGACCCTGCGCGACATTGCCCGGCAATTTGCCGAAAGTGGCCGGGGTTGCATCATCACCGGATCCGGCATCAGCCGCCATGCAAATGCCTTTGATACTGAGCGGGCCTTGATGTTGCTGCCGCTGGTCACAGGAAACCTGGAGGTCAGAGGGGGTAACTGTCGACCGAGACGGATTGAGCTGGGAGACATTGAACCGAAGCCGCCGAGCCCTAACGCAAAGAACCCCGTAAAACATTCATATCGCTTTCCCTGGGATGCCGGAACGCACTATCCCGTCGAGGTGCTTTTTGGCTACAACACTAACCCGGGCTTTAATGCCCCGACGGCAGCCGCATGGCGCAGCACCCTGGCCGATGAGGCGAAGGTTAAATTCTTCGTAGCCATCGGCACCTTCCGCAATGAAACCTGGGAATTGGCCGATCTGATTCTCCCCGAAGCCCATTGGCTGGAACGCAATGAACCCGTGCAGGGAAGCGGCAGCCTGTTGCCATGGGTGGGCCTCAGGCAGCAAGTTGTCGACCCACCGGGCGAAGTCATGGAGCTGCGAGAAATCCTGCGTGACATTGTACATGCGGTCGGAGATTCCACTAAGGCGCACTATTGGCAGTTCCAGGATACCCGGGAGTGGTTGGGTGCACAGTTGGATGGTATTGCCGGTTTAAAACAGGATGGCGGCTGGGAACTCATGGCCAAACACAGCGGAGTTTGGCCTATTTACGGTTATCTCCATCCAGAGGTACGCCGTATTGTTGATGAGCAGGGAGAAGAAGTTCTGCCGGAGTACGGAAAGCCGGTAAATATGAACCTGGATCCCTTCCCTCATTGGCAGTCAGCCAAGGACGCTATCCCTGCCGAGGGAGAACTCACCTTGTTGGTACATGCCTCCGACTATCATGCGGGAGATGCCTCGGCCAATGACAAAGTCATTATGGAAATCACCCTTGCCAACCATCTGCATATCAATGTCAAGACAGCAGAGAGCCTGCAAATCGCCGACGGTGACCTGGTACGGGTAACATCAAAAGCCGGTTACCTGGTCACTCATGCCCATTTAACCCAGACCATCCGCCCGGAAGTCGTTGCCATGCACCGGGAAGGTGGCCACTGGTCTATTGGTGGCATAGCCAGTGGCAAGGCGGGTTCCAAGCATAAGGATTCACGCGCGAATCTTGATGCCGACGTTGCCCGTAACCTCTGGTGGTCCGATATGGGTGTTCACCCCATGGATATCATTCTGCCGGTATTTGATGAGAAGGGTGGTGGGTCTGCATCCGCGACTTCTGTCTCGGTCAAACCAGCGGAGGATGGAGATATTTATGGCATGGTCGAGGTGGATGCCTCTGCCCTGCTGGCATTCAACCTAAATTAATCATGCATCGAAATCGCGGAAAAGGCTTTAGCCGATGACGAACAAACGTCGAATCATTGTAGCCGCGGCCAGTGTCGTGGTTCTGTTGCTGGTTTTCCTGGTCGGAAAAATGGGTATCGTCCCTATCCCCGGTGTCACATCCGCCTTTCAGACTGCAGGCACCTGTAACGCCTGCCACGAAGTCTGGTATGACGAAGCCAGTTACGCCTTTAATCCCAAAGGCAACAAAGACCTGCCGAGAGGGGTGACCATCGGTTGTGCTGAGTGCCACCCCGTTCAGTACGAGGAATACAAACTCTCGGCCATGGGCAGCAGCGACAGCCCCTTGCGGCCCGGCTGTGTGAATTGCCATGACAACCCCCACTCCTTTTTCAAGTGGGTCGAACACATGTTCCTTGCCGATGAAGGCTGGAAGCAAGTGCAACTCGGGCTGCGTGACCGGGAACTCTATAACACCCAACTCGCCCCACGCCTTGCGAAGAAAGCGCGCGAGCATTTTGTTACTACAGATAGCCGCCGCTGCCGCGAGTGCCATAGCGGCAAAGAACGCGAGGCTCTGCTAAAAGGCACGATTGGCGAATTCAGGCCCGATATTCCGCCGCATCAGCAGATGGAGCAAGAGAAACTTACTTGTGTGCAATGCCATCAGAATCTGATTCATAACCTTTCTGTACCCACCGCCTGGAGCGGCAAGCCCACCAAGGCACAGCAGGGTAACGCCAGTGCCGGCAAGGAAAAGTCAGAGGGCTGTGCAGGATGCCATGGCGAAGACGGCAACACGCCAGACGCCATGTTTCCAAGTCTTGCCGAACTCGGCGCCAACTACACCTACATGCAGCTTCAAGCGTTCAAGGACGGTGTCCGCAAGGATGACATGATGGAAGGAATAGTTGCCGACATGACGACTGAAGATATGGCGGATCTCGCGGTCTTCTACAGCCAGCAGAAACTCAGGCCGGCATTTTCCAGGCCCAAGGTCATGACGCTACAACAGCGTGCTGATCTGGAAAAAGGTCAGTCGCTTTATCTGTCAGGCTGCGCCCGCTGTCATGGATTAACCGGTAAAGGCCAAGGTATCTTACCTCCGGTGGCCGGCCAGCCGCCGGATTATACGCTGGCGCAAATCGATGCCTTCAAATCGGGCCGGCGCAGCAGTCACTCTATTATGCGTGATATCGTCAAGGGGCTCAGTGATGAGGACTTGTTGCTGATTGCCAACTATCTAGGTGGCATTAATTGAGTAACGAGAGCGTTGTAACATTCTCGCCAAATGCTCCAGCAAATGGTAAGGCGCATGCACAACTGCGTGTCTTCCAGGTATTTGTCAATGTCGAAGGCATCAGGATTCGTAAGCGTGGAATTATGCGTTTTCTCTCTTTGTTGTCCAGAAAAAAACATGGCTTCTATTCCGTCATGCTGGTTGCGGCGGAAGAAGACAGCATGCCACCACTTCTCCTTTCCCTGGTCAAAGGCACCTTGATGGATGAGTTCTCGCTGCTGTCGCGCACTCCTGCGGAATCATGGCAGATAAAACTGGTGGATTGGCGAATGGTCGGAATGGCTCCCCCCATGTTTCAGCAACACGGCTGCATCGACAGCAACTGGGGAGCAGCCTGGTACGACATGGCCGACGAATCCGCCAAAAAACATCGCTATCGGCTGACAAAGTTACGCCTTTGGAAGGGAAAAAGGGCCAAGCTAAGCCCGCCACCGAAAAAGACCATGGGCAAACGACCGCTAAGCGATCAACCGGTCAACGACCAGACGGAATATTTTCAGCATGAGAGGTTGTCTAAGTGAAAGAGTTCATCAAGAACAGCGAGTGCTTCTTTAATTTTATCGATAGCATTATCGAAACAAAAGACAGGAGACTTATCCTGGATAAACTGGTTGAAGATATTAGGGATTACTTGCTTGCAGACCGATGTACGTTATTTATCGTCGATAAAAAAGCAGGGGAACTGGCCTCGCGGGTTGCCCAGGGGAGAGACGAAGTACGGCTGCCTATTAACAAACACACCCTGACAGGTTGCTGCTTTCTAACCGGCAGAACGCTCTGTGTGAATCATGCTTATGATGAGAAAGAACTTAAGGCGCTTGATCCGGATATTCGGGTTTCACGGGCATGGGATGATAAGACCGGGTATAAGACAAAATCCGTTCTGGCAACACCGATTATTGCTCGTGGCACTACCGTGGGTGTATTTCTCGCCTTGAACAAACCTGGTGGCTTCATTGCGTACTCTGTCGAAGCGGCCATCGAATTTACTCACTTGCTGGGTCTTGCCGTAGAGATCGTTTTACTGGATGAGGCGCTGAAAGAGGGTAAGAAATTTGCGGATCTTCCCTTTAGCTCTTAGAAAAAAAAGCACAACAATCCGCCGGCTCATCCCTTCGGGTGTGGAGAAGTGGTTGTTCTCATCTCTCTCTCCACTACTGGCCGCTACTTGGTTGCACCTTTTGCAACCATTATGGCGTTTGGGTGGCGTTGTGCACGTATTCTCCACACCCGAAGGGATGAACCGGGCGTCAAACTGGACCCGGAGGCACGTGAACGGCTCAAGCAGCTGGGCGAGGCCAAGGATCGAAGCCTCCACAGGCTGATGAAAAAGGCATCCTGGAGTACCTGGAAAGAGAAGAGGCCCGCGAGCACGAGAAACAGGAAGACCTGCAGCGCTGGCAGCGGTATCAGGGCACAGGTAAGCACCTGAGCCAGGAGAGATGAGAACCCGCCTCGCAGACCAAGCCCGCGTGTAAAGGCTGCTGAATGAGGGTACGCTGGCTGCCGGAGGCCTGGCAAGACACGCAACGTCTGCATGGCTTTCTGGTCGCCCAAAACCCCAGTGCCGCCGCCCGTGCCATAGACGCCCTATCGAGGAGTACCGACAGGCTGGCGGACGTAGCCGAGAGCGGCCAGCCCATGAGCGATAACACGGGTGGGATTGCTCGTGCCCAGTTCAGCCGTTCCCGAGGGCTCAAAAAAACCAGGGTAATCAATCCACAACATCGCGGCTGTGCAACAATTCGACTGATCAAGTCCACTTAAGGATTTATACAACAAACGCACATTGGCCGATATCGATCGATTCGACTATAACGAACGAAATAGATGATTATTGTGAGGACACAATCATGGATTCACTTTCGGCCAATGAGGCCAAGACACAATTTGGCGAGATGCTTTTAAAAGCGCAGCGTGCGCCCGTTCAAATTAACAAGAATGGTAAACCCGTTGCGGTTGTAATTTCGATGGATGAATATGAAAGCATCGAAGCACTCAAGCTAAGACTCTTACAGTCAAGAGCAATCCAGGCAAAGGCTGACATCAAAGCGGGTAATACCCTTGATGGCGAGTCATTTTTTAGTGACCTGGAATCCGGCCAGCACGATTAATGACTCATTATCGATTAACGCCGGACGCTCAATCCGATCTTATCGAAATACGTCGTTTTACGACCAAGCAGTGGGACGTTGCGTAATCTCAACAATACTTGTCGGAACTCCGGCAGACCCTCCGCTTGCTAGCCAAAACACCCAGCCTGGGTAAATCAAGGCCAGGGGTTGGTACGGATGTGATAAGTTTCCCCCAGGCAAGCCATGTCATTTATTACGTATTACAATAAGCAACAACTGGTCGTGATCGGCGTACTACACAAACGCATGGTGCCGCTAAATCACCTGTCCAAGCGAGAGGTGATTTAATGAATACTCCACCGACTCAAAGCCGGTTGAAGGGGTTACAGATCCCCTATCGGGGACTCTAAACACGGTCATTGAGAGAATAGCGGGAACTAGTGCCGATATCTTTCATAGAGCGAGACGAATCAACAAGCTATACGATTCGCCGTCATAAACATACGGATTCAGGCGCAATTGAGGCAACACTTTTTATATTTCTTGCCGCTGCCGCACGGGCAGGGGTTATTACGGCCAATCTTCGTGGACTCACATACAAAGGTTTCATGTTCGATCTCTTCTGACTGTGCAATATTTTCTTCAAACATTTCGCCATATGATAGATTCCGACAACCGCTTCATCGATGGCCGTGGAGAGCTTCGGAAGACCGTTCCTCAATAGATCAGGATCTACGCTATCCTCCCCCGATACTCACGGCCATGCCACACGCGGATGATGACCACGTTTTCGCTTTCGATCCTATAGCGGAGCACATAGGCACCCACTCCAAAGGGGAGGTATAGCTCCCTTCGGCCCGTGTCATCATCCATCGGCCGGCCGATCTCAGGCATTTCCACCAACCTGTCTGCGCCGTCCAACAGGGCATCCATAGCACGGGCAGCGGCACCGGGGTCCTGGTCGACCAGAAAATCATATAGACGCTGAATGTCTTGCCAGGCCTCCGGCAGCCAGCGTACTCTCATCCAGCAGCCTTCACGCGGGCCTGGTCAGCGAGTCGGGTGAGGTGGGTTCTCATCTCTTCCTGGCTCAAATGCTCGCCCGAATCTTGATACCGTCGCCAGCGTTGTAGGTCTTCCTGTTTCTCGCGCTCGCGGGCCTCTTCTCTTTCCAGCTACTCCAGGATGGCTTTTTTCATCAGCCAATGGGGGGTCCGATCCTTGGCCGCGCCCAGCTTCTTGAGCCGTTCACGCGCCTCCGGGTCCAGCTTGACGCCCATGGTGGTCGTTCTCATCGTTCTCTCTCCGAAAAAGTTGCACCTCTTGCAACCAGTATAGCGCGCGGCTGGCGTGGTGCACACAAAACCAACGCAAGAAGGGGGAAAGCGCTTAAAGGTGATCGTCCGGCAGCCCCAGGGCATCCCCACGGGTGTGGGGAACGCGCGCCCAATGATCTCAAGCGCGACTACAAAGACGGTTCATCCCCACGGGTGTGGGGAACGCTAATGAGTTATGACGAATTTAGGATGATGTACCGGTTCATCCCCACGGGTGTGGGGAACGCTCACACCTACGAAGTGACGGGCGCGAACAAGACGGTTCATCCCCACGGGTGTGGGGAACGCCCAGATCATGCCGCCGGCGTTATCGTATTGATCGGTTCATCCCCACGGGTGTGGGGAACGCGGATTCCAGCATAGCAGATTGTCCGAACTCTGCGGTTCATCCCCACGGGTGTGGGGAACGCCGAGTGGAAATTATGGATATGACGCTGACACCCGGTTCATCCCCACGGGTGTAGGGAACGCCCTCCAGATCATCATTGACCTGCGATGTAATGCGGTTCATCCCCACGGGTGTGGGGAACGCTATCGCTAAAAACTGTTGAGCAAATAAAACCCCGGTTCATCCCCACGGGTGTGGGGAACGCACGCTAGGCCCCGGCCTGAATTATTAGAGGTACGGTTCATCCCCACGGGTGTGGGGAACGCTGTCGAAGATATCGTAACGGCTGCTAATGGCACGGTTCATCCCCACGGGTGTGGGGAACGCCCCCCCGTAACTAATCCAATAAACGCTCTCGGCGGTTCATCCCCACGGGTGTGGGGAACGCGCGGCATATTATTTATGATGAGGACACAAATACGGTTCATCCCCACGGGTGTGGGGAACGCCCCGAATTAATCTGTCTCAAATTTGGGCGGACCGGTTCATCCCCACGGGTGTGGGGAACGCGGCCCGATTCGCCTCAAGGAGGCGCTCGAAGTCGGTTCATCCCCACGGGTGTGGGGAACGCACCGATGATGCAGCGCGCCGAAT
>JAJRWJ010000454.1 GCA_024276805.1 Gammaproteobacteria bacterium | reverse complement strand
TTGACCTTCTCCTTCTGCTCCATGTTGAAGCCAATGCCGATAATGATCACGGCATGAACGACCACGGCGACGAACAATGCGATCAGCAGGGAGTCGCTGACCGAGGGTGACACTGGCGAATTGAAACCGGGTTGTACAGACATGTTATTGCAGGTGATTTTCTATATGATCCAGCAAGGACGCGCTGATGTTGAGGTCAAACTGACGATCCAGCTCCTGTACACAGGTTGGACTGGTGACATTGATTTCCGTCAAATAGTCACCGATCACATCCAGCCCGACAAACACCAGACCTTTTTCTTTCAGCGTGGGGCCAACCTGAGCGGCAATCCACCGGTCTCTTTCGGTCAGCGCTCTACCTTGGGCACTGCCACCCGCCGCCAAGTTCCCGCGGGTTTCCCCTTTTGCCGGAATACGGGCCAGGGCATAGGGGATCGGTTCACCATCGATCAGCAGGATGCGTTTGTCGCCATCCTTGATTTCCGGCAAATACTGTTGCGCCATGATAAAGCGGGTCTTGTGCTGGGTCATGATCTCAAGTATGACAGAAATATTCGGGTCATCCAGGCGCAAATGAAAAATAGAGGCGCCGCCCATGCCATCCAGCGGCTTTACGATGATTTCCCGATGCTCCGCCAGGAAAGCCCTGATACGTCCGGGCTCTCGCGCCACCAGCGTTTCCGCGCAGCATTGCGGGAACCAGGCGGTATAGAGCTTTTCATTGGCGTCGCGCAGGGACTGCGGTTTGTTGACCACATAGACACCGTGGTGTTCAGCACATTCCAACAGGTATGTGGCATAGATGTATTCCTGATCGAAGGGTGGATCCTTGCGCATCAGACTCACCGCGAGATCATCCAGGGCGATGTTCTGTTCGCCGCTGAAGGCATGCCAGTGCTGCGCGTTGCGCTGAACCTGCAGCAGCCTGGTTCTGGCGAATGCACGTCCGTTGCGCAGATACAAATCATTCAACTCCATATAATGCAGTTCCCAGCCGCGCTTCTGAGCTTCCAGAAGCATGGCGAAACTGGTATCCTTGCCGATATTGATCCGTTCTATGGGATCCATGACGATGCCGAGTTTGATTTTCACTGAATGTGCCTAAAAATGAGTCTGGAATCTGGTGGAATGTCGAAACAGAGCATCATATCAATAGCCAGGCAATGCTGTCAGCTGAGCGTATTGTTTTTTGCCGGGCGACAGGATATTCATTGTCTGCGCTCGGGTGTGACAGATGACTCGTGACGATAATTGTACCTTTCTGTTTACCTGATGGCGTTAATCTGGTATAAAGATCGGCTAATTTTTGCAATCATGGCACATATACTCGCCGCACATCAATTTTTTGCATCCCAATATGCGGAGAGTATACATAACTTCAGAGGTCAATCATGTCGAAAGTATGTCAAGTAACAGGGAAGCGCCCGGTCACCGGCAACAACGTATCCCATGCTCACAACAAAACCAAAAGGCGTTTTCTGCCCAACCTGCATCGGCATAAATTCTGGGTGGAAAGTGAAAATCGCTGGGTACGGCTGAGGGTTTCCAGCAAAGGCATGCGAATCATCGATAAAAACGGTATCGATGCCGTTTTGGCGGATATTCGTAAACGTGGCGAAAAAATATAAGGAGTAAAAGATATGCGCGATAAAATCAAACTGGTTTCCAGTGCCGGTACCGGCCATTTCTACACCACTGACAAAAATAAGCGGACCATGCCGGAAAAAATGGAAATCAAGAAATTCGATCCCGTGGTTCGCAAACATGTCATCTATAAAGAAGCGAAAATCAAATAAGCCCGGCTATTTCGCTTTGTTTATACTCTCCGCATGTGAATATTTTCATTTCGGCGTGTCGTTTTTATCGAGGGCAAGGTGAAAAACCGCCGCTGCAGCCATTCTACAGCAAGGTTCTTCAACGCGGCCATCGGCAAAAAATGGCTCAATAGGCGCTACTGTGATGTGCGGAGAGGATATGCGCCCGTTTGACCACGGCTGTCATGCTGTGGTCGCACTGGTTCCCCCCCACAACCGGATCAGCACGCCTGACCGGCCTTCCGGCCGGCTCATGATATCTCGCCACAACAGAAGACAGCCGGTTTCTGAGCGCCCTGGGTTTCGTCATTACCACCCCGGATGAGCAGGCTTTTTCCTGGAGCACGGCATAGTCGATCGTTTATACTTCAATACCGCCTGCCGCCATGGCATAGCGGTGCGCCATATGGACCCGCTATTCAGGCTGTGACATTTCCGGCCAGGAGTGTTAGGAGCGACAGGAACTCCCTTTATAAGCAATCAGGTTTAGTGATGGAAGAACTCATACAAATTATCCAGGCAAACGTTCAGTATGCGCCGTACATTATTTTTGGCGCACTGCTCCTGGCCGGATTGAATATTCCCGTTTCAGAAGACGCCATGTTGTTTATTTACGCCATCCTGGCCAGCAGTAATCAGGATTACCTGCCGCACTTGTTCATTGGCGTCTATATGGGAGCCTACCTGTCCGATTTGATCTGTTACAGTCTGGGGCGCTTTCTGGGGCCGAAATTGTTTGAAATCAGGTTCTTCGCCAATATGGTGCCGCCCGAGCGCATCCAGAAGATACACAATTTTTACGAGCATTACGGCATCGTCACATTGCTGATCGGCCGCTTTATCCCCTTCGGCGTCAGAAACGCCCTGTTTCTAACCGCCGGCCTGGGACAGATGCATTTTTTGAAATTTGCCCTGGCCGATCTGCTGGCCTGCACCATTTCCACGATTACTTTTTTCACCCTTTACTACCATTACGGCAGTTCGGTGATCGATTTTGTCAAAGAGGGCAATATCATCGTCTTCTCCACTGCCGCCATTGTTCTGGCAGGCTATTTTCTGAGAAAAAAGGCGCTCAACAAATCCAGCGGTTGACAGGGCGTTGGAATTGTAGCGTCTTTTGTTCGCCGGAATCGGCGCCCGTACCTGATAAATATAATCAGAACGAGACCCAGATTATGGCGCGGTAATCAGAAGAAAACATACAATTCCTGAATGAAAGTTCTTTAGACAGATGTGACGCAAGCGCGTTTGCACATCGATAGATTTATACATAGTACAGACTTACGCATTCCGCAGGCTTGCTCGCAGCATAAGAAAATCGCTGCGCCTTGGGGCAATTGCACTGCCTGGACTGCTGCGATCCTCTTTGGCGCCTGAATATACACATGGAAAACACCTAATGAATGATCTCACTCAGAGAGCACCCGAAACAGGATTAGCCGGATTAAAGCAACACTGGCGCCAGGATTTGCAATCCGGTTTTTTTGTTTTTCTGCTGGCATTGCCATTATGTCTGGGAATTGCCATTGCCTCCGGATTTCCTTCCTCGGCGGGTATCATTCCAGCTGTCATCGGCGGGCTTCTGGTGTCGCGCTTTAATGGGTCGCAGCTGACCATTGTCGGTCCGGCAGCCGGATTGATCGTGGTTCTGTTCAATGCCGTGCAGACACTGGGTGACGGCGATGCCATGGCCGGCTATCGCTATACCCTGGCGGCCATCGTGGTCGCCAGTGTACTGCAAATAATTCTCGGGCTGTATCGGGCGGGGCAGCTGGGAGCATTGTTTCCCACCTCGGTGGTACACGGTATGCTGGCCGCAATCGGCATCATCATCATGGCCAAACAAAGCCATATCATGCTGGGTGTGAACACGGAATTTGGCAGCATCTTTGCCACCATCGGGCAGATTCCGCACAGCATTCTGAATCCGACATCCGGAGTAGCCTTTATCGGCATCAGTGGCCTGGCTATTTTGATTCTCTGGCCTTTCCTGAAACAGCCGACACTGAAGAAAATACCGGCGCCGCTGGTCGTCCTGGTTACAGGGATGGGCCTGGGACAGTATTTTGGCATTCAACATGAGCATATTCACCTTTTCCTGTTGGACCAGGCTTATCTGGACAGCCACAAGCACCTGATTGCGCCGGAATTTTTAGTCGACATTCCCGATGAAATAGCTTCTTTTTTCTATTTTCCGGATTTTTCCAAATTCATGACGCTGGCATTCTGGGGCGCCGTCATCAGCATCTGTCTGGTCGGCAGCCTCGAATCCCTGCTGAGCACTGTGGCCGTCGATAAACTCGATCCGTATCATCGCGTTTCCGATCTGGATCGTGATTTGCTTGCGGTTGGTGCGGGCAATGTACTTTCGGGATTGCTCGGCGGGCTGCCCATGATCGCGGAAATAGTACGCAGCTCCGCCAATATCGAAAACGGTGCGAAAACCGGCTGGGCCAATTTCTTTCATGGACTGATTTTCCTGTTTTTTGTACTTTTGTTCCCACACCTCGTACACAGTATCCCTCTGGCAACACTGGCCGCACTGTTGGTGTATACCGGTTATCAGCTCGCTGCACCCAGGCACTTCAAGGAAGTGCTTGATATCGGCGTCGATCAACTGGCGTTGTTCGTCATTACCATTATCGGTGTACTGGCAACGGATCTGCTGATCGGCGTGGCGCTGGGCATTGCCGCCAAACTCGCCATTGAATACATGCGAGGCGTCTGGCCCAGCAATATCTTCAAGATATATTTCAGAATCCAGCGTCCAGATTCTGAAACCATCGTCGTCAAGTTGTGGGGATCGGCGCTGTTCTCAAATTTTTTGCCACTCAGAAACGCACTGATGAAACTCGAACCGGGCAAGACCATCATCATCGATTTCTCCGATGGTTATCTCATCGACCATTCCGTCATGAAATTTATCGATGATTTCAGCAGGGATTATCAAAGGCGGGGCGGAAAATGCCGGCAAACCGGCGAGGCCTTGACAAAATTCTCGGACAACAGGTTGGCGGCGCGGCTGATGACAGTCGATGACAGGAAAAATTGAGGCTGGAGGTCGGCTGAGGAAAAAACCTTGTACCTCATGACAGCCATGGTCGCACAAAAAATTCAGTTGTTGCCTGGTCTCTATGCCTTCGGCAATGACGCACAGATTGACAGCCATTCTGTGCGCTGTGTGACCTTTGCTGGCGCCACTCTTTTCATCTACCGGCATAGGGTGAATTCCTGATTGGCAATATCCATGGGTTCCTGAAAGGCTGTGATCAATTTTGTCAACACCGAAGCTGCATCGCTACTCTCCTGAATCGATTCTATGATCAGTGAAAATTCATCGCCTCCCAGACGCGCCACGGTATCTTCCTTGCGCAGCACTTTCTGAATTCATTGCGCCGCTGCCTGCAAAATCTTGTCACCGACGACGCGGCCATAACTGTCATTTACCTATTTGAACTAATCCAGATCGATGTAAAACAATGTGAGTTGTAAGTCGTCCCGCTGCGCTTTATACAATGCCTGTTCAAGGCGGTCGAAAAACAACAGGCAATTGGACAGTTCCAACTTTGATTCAAGATTTTACCGATAACTATTGTATTGTTGATTGTTCTTATGGAAGGTAGCTAATGGGCTGCGGATGTTACGGTGCCGTCACACGGAACCGCAAATCTATACAAAATCTTAAACACTAATGGACTTGATGTACGCTTGTTTTGCGCACAAAAAATCCAGTGTCACCCTTAGCCCTTTTTGGGCAATAAAGATTTCACTTCTGGTAATGTCTGTCAAAGCGTCTATATTTTTCAAAAGCGCTTCAAATATATTATGGAATTGCAAAATAGTTCACACAAGTTCTTCGACTTTCAGCAATCGCCGTAGGAATCAACAATGGTATGAGCAGCACGATTGCCCATTGTTGAAATTGCGGAATAACCGTCACTTGTATAGGTTTATTGATTTTGTTTGCGCAATATCTTTTGAATTTCTTAGTGAACCATATACCGGGGGCAAAGTGGTATGAAATTAAGCATCAAGACGACGATTCTCGGATTGGGAATTGGCTGTTTATTGGTCCTGGGATCTGAAATCGGGTTGCTATACAGTGAAATGAAGGACATCAGCAAAATATCCCGCAATTTTATTGATGTGGAAGTGCCGATACTAGACAAGGCGCACGACCTGAAACTGGCTGTGGTGCAGGTTCAGCAATGGCTGACTGATATCAGCGCGACAAGG
>JAJRWJ010000453.1 GCA_024276805.1 Gammaproteobacteria bacterium | reverse complement strand
CCGCGCGGCCTTATAAGCGGAGATCACACTCGATTCAGTCGCCGTAGAGTCGTTGTCCAATCCATCCGATAGCAGATACACGACGCCCGTACGGTTAGGATCAAAAGCCTGGAGGTCGTTCACCGAAAACATCAGTCCGTCATACATCGAGGTCACACCGCCTGCAACGAGGGCGTTCACCGCCGCCTTGGCAGACGCCCTGACACCGTTATCCGGGTCGGGGATGTTGGTGATTGCAAAGTTACGCACAACATCTGTTGCGAAGGAGCTCACACCGAGAGCGGTACCTGGCTGTATCTGGTCGATAAGCAGGTTGGCCCCCGTCTTGGCGTTGGCCAACGGAGTTCCCCCCATCGAGCCGGATACGTCGATGGATATGTCCATTAACTTGTCGCCTACCCATCGGATATCCAACTCGCTCAACGCCGTCGATTCATCATTGTTCACAATCCAGTCCGGATCGGTCGGAACCGAGATCATGGTGTATTGCGTCCGCTTCGGCAGCCAGGAGAATTTCGGGTCCGTGGTCGGATTACGCGTGAGCGTCTCCCAGGCGCTTTCTCCAAACACTCGTTTCTGGGCATTCGTGCCGGTGCTGTCAGCCCTGAACGGATTGATATTCTGAGTTGAAAACTCCAGGAAATCGGCCGCGCTGCCCGAGTATCCCGCAGGCACAGTTCCACTTGCAGCAAACCACTGATTGTTCATTATCGCCGGAATTGCCTCCGTATCCGTTCCACGCGGTGTACCATCCCAGCAGGTGTTTGTGGCGATATCGGACGGGTCACATTGCTCCTGCGCATACTCATCGTAAAGACCGTAGGTATAGTGGCCCCATTCATGCGCCAGCGTGTAGCCACTGCCTTTAGGGGTCGCTATCGTCGATGCGCCAGGCCAATTGGTGCACATCCAAATCCGCTTGCCGGCAACGCCGAAGCCCGCAGTGTTTGACCGCGGCCCCTCATCGATGGGACAGTTCTCGTTCCATAACACGTCGACTAAATTCGCCAACGCTCCATCGCGGTAGATCGTGATCATACCAATCTTGTGCCCGCCATTAGTGGATTGGTAAACTGCCCTGGCTAATTCCTTGATCCGCTCCTCATAGGCGCGCTGATCGGCGTCATTGGTGCCATCGTCCACCGTCCAGTCATCATCACCCTGCGGGTTTGCTTAGAGCGAGATAGTGATGTCGAACACCACCGTGGAGTTGCTTGTTATGGTGCTGTCAAGATTTTCGGATGCCACCTGATTCTCCGAAATGATCGTGTCGAACTGAGTAGGCGCCGTGACGGTAACACGTGACAGCCAGTGGTCACCTGCATGTACTACCGCGGGAACGAGCAGCATAGCAATTATGGTTGACACACTCAGGCTTCGTATTGGCCAAAGCAGCCAACTGATGATTTTATTTTTCATGTTTACATCCTCCCTACGAGAAAGTTAAATGTTTACATGCTACTTCACGGACAGAACACCAAAGAGCATGTTACCTATTGGAAGTCTTGCTTCAAAAGCAATGCGGTTTGCACGTTCACCTGAAACGAATGACTGGACAGTATCGGCATCTACCCGTACAATAAGCCGGCCGGTTGCAACGGCATTCGACAGCACCATAGCAATAGTAGAGTCACACCTTGCCCCTGTAATGTCGACATCTGCCTTGCCTGTCTGAGGGTATGGTTGTGTCCAGATATACCAGCCGGGTTGCACGGATATCGCTTGGATTCCGCTCCTGATCTCATCAGTGAGTTTAGCAATATCATCGGGCATCTTGGACATAGATACCGCATCGATTCCCGATCTCGAAAAGATCGCCATATCAAGTCTGAATGCCGGGCGGCCGAGAACACTGTCGTACTTATGTGGTTTTGGTGGGTTCAAGAAACTCGGGGAGGATACAACCCTATCGAAGGTTTCGGTACCCATATTGCGTGGCTCCGCATGATCGAGCAGGTAGCCGGAAGTGTTCCATCGTGCCCATTCGACCTTACCGCTGCGCAGTATCCGGAATGCCTCAAAAGTTTGTTCACCAGCGTCCAGCCGCATGCTGGTGATCTGCACGAATTCGACCACATTGGTCCCGCATCCAGGCTGTTCTGCCGCGACTCGTGTCACGCCTGTACAGGCAATTGCGACTATGACTGCCATACTGCTTAATATTGATTTCTTATACATACATTGCCCCCGTACATTAACTACTGGCACATCTGGGGTTACATCGTAAATATTAAGCTTGGATATTGCCTTGGTTTTCATTACAAACAAACACTTAATATTTAAGATGTGTCCTTCTGTTCTCTTTTTTAAGCGTCGGCATCAGAAGCGGGTGGCGGCATGAACAGGCAGCTTATCACTTATAAATCGCTTCTGCCTGTCCAAACAATCCCGGCCACCTCTCTACTCACATTTAGGACTATGGCTTTATTATGGATATTACCCCCCCCTTTCTTCTAAATTCACCTTAAGCAACCGGACTTTTATCAGCCCTACCTCATTATGTGCAACATTTGTGCTAAAATTGTAACTTATTAATATTGCAGGTTTTATCTAAAGCAGACCATTTCTGAAAAGAATAAGTGTAAAAAAAAACGATAGTGAACCTGGCTTTCATTTTGGATTCTGGAATGGAAATTGAGTAGGATTAAAACCTTGCTTTACACGGTGTTACATGTTTTTTAAAGAGCAAGCTGCTGCTTCGATCGGCTCTATTTGGACTAAATCGATTTAAAAAAGTGTAAACTTTCTCAACACTACGGGGACGTCTGGCGGACATCCCTTAACATCGCTATGGAAGACCAAAAGGAGATTCCACAACTTAGCCGTTCCTGAAAGAATCCTTCAAAAAGTATGCGATGAGTTCAAGTGAAGCGAAGAAGATATCCTGGTAAAAGGCCGTAAGAAGAACAAGGCCAGAGAGATTGCAACTTGTCTGGCGAGAGACTTCAGTGGATTATCATGTAAAGAGGTCGGCACATTTTTTAATGGAATCTCAGGGGCTGCAATTACCATGAGGCATTAACAGGTTGTCAAAGATGTTGCCCGTGATAAAAGCCTAAGGCGTAAAGCAAACAGGCTCAGGAAACTTTTAACACTTAAGTTTTAAAAAGGATGGATTAAATGATTGTAAGGATATTCAGGGTCAGGATTCATCAGGAATTTAAGCAGGATTTCGAAAAGGATTTTGACCTGATTTCGCTACCATTGGTGAAGGCCCAAAAAGGATTGGTTTCCTTATCCTTCGGCAAGGTCATGGATCAAGATAAAGATGAGTATGTCCTGATTACCACATGGGAAAATCAAGATGCCTTGATTGCTTTTTGCGGGTAGAATCGGGAACAAGCATTAATACCACATGGAATGGAAAAATATATTAAGGAATGCTGGCTGTATCATTTTGAGCAAATCCACAAGACCTGACCAAAAAAATCCGGTGACACCAAAGTACATGTGTCATATTGCATCACAGAATACGTTTTAATGAAGCATATTTTACCCATTTCAGCTCAAGGCTGTTTTGGGTAACGGAAACGACTTCGTGACTATCCCACAAAATACATAGGCAACACTTTTGCCTACAATTCGGGCATGGGGGAGGTCTCCATAAATTTTCACCTTCCTGAGACAAACTTTTCAGAAACATGGTAACATTTCACTATCACTCTTTCCTCTGGAGAGGCTAACAAAAATCGGCTAAAGGAATCATGACTTATCCGGTCTGCACAAACAAAAAACTGATAAGGAGAAAACATGATGAAAGACGAAAAAAAGAAGTTGACCACGGATGCAGGAGCTCCTGTGCCTGACAATCAGAATGTGATGACTGCCGGACCTCGCGGACCGCAGTTGCTGCAGGATGTCTGGTTCCTGGAAAAACTCGCCCACTTTGACCGTGAGGTCATCCCCGAGAGGCGCATGCATGCAAAGGGATCAGGGGCTTATGGAACCTTCACTGTTACTCATGACATCACCCGCTACAGCAGGGCAAAAATTTTCTCTGATATTGGAGAGCAGACCGAACTTTTCACACGTTTTTCAACGGTAGCAGGCGAACGCGGAGCTGCAGACGCGGAGCGTGATATCCGCGGATTTGCCATAAAATTCTACACCGAAGAGGGCAACTGGGACCTGGTAGGTAATAACACGCCCGTCTTTTTCCTGCGTGATCCACTCAAGTTTCCTGACCTCAACCATGCAGTGAAACGGGACCCCCGAACAAACATGCGCAGCGCCCGCAATAACTGGGACTTCTGGACTTTGCTGCCGGAGGCGCTGCACCAGATTACAATAACCATGAGCGACCGCGGCATTCCTTACTCCTATCGACACATGCACGGCTTTGGCAGTCATACCTTCAGTCTCATTAACGCCAAAAACGAACGGCACTGGGTCAAGTTCCATTTTGTCTGCCAACAGGGCATCAGGAACCTCACAGATGCCGAGGCTGAGGCTATCATAGGAAAGGACCGAGAAAGCCACCAGCGCGACCTCTATGAGAGCATCGTGAGGAAAGACTTTCCTAAATGGAAGCT
>JAJRWJ010000452.1 GCA_024276805.1 Gammaproteobacteria bacterium | reverse complement strand
TGCCACTGCCATCTCGTCGGCAGGCGCTGTCGGTCTGATGCAGTTGATGCCAGCGACGGCAAAGCGCTATGGCGTCGCCGATCGACGCAACCCGGCACAAAATATCGAGGGTGGTACACGCTACCTGAAGGACTTGCTGGCGCTGTTCAATTCCAATCTCAAGCTGGCGGTGGCGGCCTACAACGCCGGTGAAAATGCCGTCATAAAATACCGGAACACCGTCCCCCCTTATCCGGAAACCAGAAACTACGTCAAGCAGGTGCTGGCTTATTATTATCAATAGCGCCAGTGAGGATGCCGGAGGCGATCCTGATCTTTCATCATATTTAAAATAACCTGGCGTGCAAATGACACAAGAACATACCGCAGAATCGCTGGTTCAAGGGGCGGTCGGCCTGTACAGTCTCCCTGACATCTATTTTCAGCTCAAGGAAAAAATCGCTGATCCGCATCATTCAGCCGGAGACCTGGGCAAGGTGATCGCCAAGGACCCGGCATTGAGCGCACGCCTGCTGAAAATAGTCAACAGCGCCTACTTTGGTTTTCCGTCACGTATCGACACCATACCCAGGGCGGTCACCATGATTGGTGCCGATGATTTGCACTGCCTGGCGCTGGCGACTTCGGTCGTGGATACCTTCAGTGATATTCCCGAAGAGCTGATGGACATGACCGATTTCTGGTTGCGCAGCGTATCCTGCGCCGTCATCGTCAGGCTGCTGGCAAAGAAGGCCTCACTGTTACATTACGAACGTTTGTTTGTCGCCGGCATGCTGCATGATCTGGGTTCTATCGTAGTGTATGACAAGCTCCCGGAACAGGCACGGTCAATTTTGCAGGCGGCCAATTTCGATCGCCGCCTGGTGCCGGATCTGGAGATGGAAACGCTTGGTTTTACCACGGCGGATGTCAGCGGTGCACTGCTCGAGGCATGGGGCCTGCCGGAATTGTTGTCCGAGCCAGTCGCCTGCAGGTTGCAACCCGAAGCGGCCAAAACCTACCAACTGGAAGCACAACTGCTGCAACTCGCAACGTGCCTGAGTGATTTCAGTGGCGCCGGGCTTTCCGCGCAACTGGTAATCAGTGAGATATCGACGCGGCAAATTGCTATCGAACGCTTCGATGCGCTGGAGATCGAACAGGTGCTGAATGAGGCGGAAAAGGATTTTGCAGAGATTTTCCAGATGTTCGCCCCGCAGCAGTATGCCGGCTGAGGCATATCAGAACCTGACTGGACAAAATCCGGCTCGTGGGGGCTGAAGCGCCGCTTCCAAAGCGCTGAAGCCGTTTTACTCTCCACAGTCATCATTCCATCAAAGCACCTGCACATTGAATTTCTCCAGAAGGCTGACCAGTTTGATCAACGGCAAGCCGACCAAGGCGTTCGGATCGTCGCCGGCAATGCGCTCGAAGAGTGCGATACCCAGACCCTCGGATTTGAATCCACCGGCACAGTCATAGGGTTTTTCCAAATCCACATAACGGCTGATTTGTCGCTTGCTCAATGGCCGGAAACAGACCGTGCAGCGGTCCATATCCCCGTGGCATTCACCGCTAGCACTGTCGATCAGGCTTATTCCCGTATAAAAATCCACTGCCTGCCCGGCGGCGGCCTGCAACTGTTCCATGCAGGCTGTGCGGCTTCCGGGTTTGGTCAATTGTCTGCCATGTAAAACAGCCACCTGGTCCGAACCGATAATCAGACTGTGCGGATATTGTTCACACAATGCCAGTGCTTTCTCCCTGGCCAGCCGGGTGGCCAATTGCTCGGGTTGTTCACCGGGGCGAGGCGATTCATCGATATCCGCAGCGCAGGCAACAAAGGGCAGATGCAGTTTTTCCAGCAGGTATTGGCGATAGCGGGAGCCGGATGCCAGAACCAGATTTGTTGTGTTCATGATTTCTGTTCAGGGACTGGATTGGAAGATAATTTTGACAGCATTTCCCCTTTGCGGATATCATTGCAAAGTTATGTTGGATCGGTTGCCCAAATTCATTGACCCGCTGCTTTTGACGGAAAGAGGCCGGGATATCAATGGGGAAATGAAATTGAGTGCGTTGCCTCGTCTGGCTGAATTATTGGCCGATGAGCGGGGGGTTGTGGTCTTCGAGCTGTCCTTTTTCAAACAGGGCGGACAGGCCGTGCTGCAGGGGAAAATAACCACTGTCCTCAAGCTGCGCTGCCAGAATTGTCTGCAAACTCTGGATTGGCCCGTGGACTGTACATTCAGGCTGGGCGTTGTCAGCAGCCTGGATGAAGCCAAAAGACTGCCCGAAGACCTGGAGCCGTTGCTGGTCGGTCAGGAAAAAACCGTACTCAAGGACATTATAGAGGAAGAACTGCTGTTGTCGGTACCACTGTTTCCAAAACATGCCAAGCAGTGCTTTGATTATCGACAGTACAGTGATGCCCCGACAGAGACCAGGCAATCGAAAACCGACCATCCATTCGCTGTTTTAGCTAAACTTAAAAAATAAACCTGGAGACCAGACAATGGCCGTACAAAAAAGCAAAAAAACCCGTTCCAGACGCGGAATGCGTCGTTCTCATGATTCATTGACCAGCAAAACCCTTTCCCAGGACGCCATGACCGGCGAAACCCATCTGCGCCATCATGCCAGTCCCGATGGCTTTTATAAAGGCCGCAAGATCATTTCCAGCAGCGAAGAAGATTGATTGCCAGACCGGCCGGGCAAAGCGGTTCACGGTAATTCAAGTGACAGCTCAGCCTGCAACCGGTGCAATTTTACGACTTATCGAGGTGCGGGACAGATCAGCATCGATCGGTCGATTGTTTGATTTGAATCAATAGTCGAGCAGTACCGGACCTGGGGTCCGGTTTCTTTTTTTGTATTTTGGAGTCTTTTCAAGCGTGAGTTCAATAATTGCTATCGATGCGATGGGGGGTGATTTTGGTCCTGAAGTTACCATCCCGGCTTCGTTGCGTTGTTTGCGCAACAATCCGGATTTAAAGCTGATATTGGTTGGAGATGAAACCGTGCTCAAAGAGCATTTGGGCCGGGACCTGGAAATCCAGCAGCACAGGCTCAGCATTCAGCATGCCTCGGAACGGGTGGAAATGCATGATTCTCCATCCAGGGTGCTGCGCAACAAGAAAGATTCATCGATGCGCGTGGCAATCAACCAGGTGCGTGATGGCAAGGCCGATGCCTGTGTCAGCGCCGGCAATACCGGCGCATTGATGGCAATCGCCCGATTCGTGTTGAAAATGATCTCCGGCCTGGACAGACCGGCAATCATTTCCACCGTGCCGTCGATCTACGGTCATACCCATGTTCTCGATCTTGGCGCCAATGTGGATTGCAGTGCGGATCATCTGTTTCAATTTGGCGTGATGGGTGCGGAACTGGTCAAGG
>JAJRWJ010000451.1 GCA_024276805.1 Gammaproteobacteria bacterium | reverse complement strand
TTCCAGACGGATCATATCGGCGATGGCACGGGCATCCATCCATTTCAACTGTTCTATGCCCTTGCTGTTCCTGCCCAGCAGTATGCGATCGATGATGCTGCTTGCCTTGTCTGCCCCCAGGGCATCGGTGAGCATATTGCGGATATAGTCATCGGCATCCATCCCCAAAGCGGTCTGATTCTTGATCGTGGTAATGAATTCCTCCAGCACCATGTCAACCATCTCCGAAGAAATATTGCCCAGAGTGGCCATGTTCGTGCCTATCATCTGTACTTCCTTCGGCCCCATATGCTTGAGCACCGATGCCGCGCGTTGCTGGCCCACTGCCAGTAACAACAGCGACGCGCGCTGACTCAGATCGAGATCCTGTTCTTCTTCAGCCATTGACTGTCACCCATGTTTTTACCACCTGCGCCACGAGTTTGGGGTCTTCATCGACCAGCTTCTGGACATATTCCAGGCGTCTTTCATAGCTTTGTGGCGCATCCAGCAACAACAAGTCTTCCGTTTCCAGAGACTTGATATCCACTTCCTGATCGTTGCCCAGCGCTGCGATTGGCTTGCCATTCTCATCATAGCGGACCGCATCGGCATCGCTGACTTCGACATCGTCCTGCTGGGCATCTTCCGGCCTGGCCACCAGACTGCGCATCACCGGTCTGAGTACGCCAATCACCAGCAACAGCACCACCAGCACGGCGACAACCTGTTTCATCACATCGAAAAACCAGCTCTGCTTCCAGAACGGCAGCTCCGGCAGCGGCTCCAGTACATCCGCCGCCCTGAATGCAACATTGCTTACCGTCACCTGGTCCCCCCGACTGGCATCGAAGCCCACCGCCTGTTTCACCAGATTGGACAGGCGGTTGATCTGTTCCTGCGAATAGGGTCTGCTGCTTACCGAACCATCGGTCGACAATAACTGTTGATTGTCGACGACCACGGCAACCGACAGTCTTCTCAGCACGCCGGTGGCCAGACGGGTATGGGTGATGGTCTTGTCCAGTTCATAATTGCGGGTAGCGCTTTTGTTGCTCGAGGTTGGCGTCACACTGGTCTGTTCGCTGTTTTCCTGATTCCCTCCACTGCCCTGTCCCAACGCCTGCTCCGGCGCAACGCCGGCGGGCGGCGGTTGATTGGACAAGGCGCCCGGCACCCCCTGTACTGCCGACAAAGTACTTTGCTGTTCTTCGGTCTGTTCACTGCGCAGCGCCGGCAGGTCAGGGTTGAACATTTCCTGGGTTCTTTCGGTGACGGTAAAATCGACATCCGCAGTGATTTGTGAACGCATCCCGTCAGCGCCGACGATGGGCATCAGGATATTTTCGATGCGTTCCATCAAATGTTCTTCGAGCTGTTTTTTGTATTCAAACTGCCTGGAGGTCAAATACATTTCCGATGTCGAATTATTGGCGTTCAGCAGATGCCCCTTCTGATCGACCACAGTCACCTGCCCGGCCTCCAGCAGCGGCACACTGGATGCCACCAGATGCACAATGGCCTGCACCTGGCCTTTTTCCAGCGTTCTGCCATGATACAACTGCAAGGTCACCGAGGCACTGGGTTTCTTGCGCTTGCGCACGAACACCGACTGCCTGGGCAGAGCCAGCAGGACCCGGGCGCTTTTGACATTTTCGATGTTCATGATGGTGCGGGCTATTTCACCTTCCAGAGCGCGTTGAAAACGGACTTTTTCGACACTCTTGCTGGTACCGAAGCCAACCTCCTTGTCCAGCAGTTCATAGCCCAAGCCATCACTTTTAGGCAGGCCCTGTGCGGCCAGCTTCAATTTTACCATGCGGATATCGTCTGCAGGCACCATGATTGCGCCGGAACTGCCGTCGATATGGTAATCGACGTTCATTTTGTCCAGCTCCTCGAGAATCTGTGCGGCATCCTTTTCGGCAACACCGGCAAACAGCAAGCCATAGGAAGGCGTTTGCGACCAGAGCACCACCGCCACACCGATTGCCACGCTGAATGCCAGACCCAGCATCAGGCCGATCTGCCGGAAAACCGTCAGACCCAGCAGCCCTTTCATTGCTGGATGGACATTCTCCTGCTGCTGTTCGTCGACCGCCAGGTTATGGGGCGCCTCGCTTTGAACGAGATTATTCGCTACTTGCTCACTCATGCTGAATTTCGCCTGACATCACCATCACATGGGCATCTTCATGACTTCATTATAGGCATCCACCAGTTTGTTCCTGACCTGCACCATGGCCTGAAAGGAAACGCTGGCTTTTTGTATGGAAATCATCACTTCCGGCAATGAGGCGTCGCCGGCGCCGGTTTCAAAAGCGCTGGCCATGGCACTGGCCTGTTGCTGGTTGCTATTGACCGTGTCGACGGCCTGCCTGAACAACGCCGAAAAATCGGCACTCTGCTCCACTTCCCGAGGTTTGCCGCCGGCATCGGCGGACATGGCGCGCATCTGCGCCAGAACCTGATTGACATTCATTTCACTCATGCGATTTTCCCATTATTGAAATTGCCCCGACAAATGCACAAGCATGAATCAGGCCATCATGATGACCCGATTCAGCAGGGCACGACCACGCCGGACGCTTTTATTTTTGCCAGTTTATAGCGCAGCGTCCTGGGACTGATGCCCAGCTTTTCCGCGGTGCTCTTGCGACTGCCATTGTGTTCCTGCAGGGTCTGGATGATTATTTTTTCTTCGGCGCAACGTAAACCGTCGTCCAGACTGTCGATAGAAACCCCGACAGCATCATTTTCCGGTTCCTGAAAAATGGCTCTCTGCGCGATATTCTGGCCAGACAGATCTTCTTCAAATACCAGGTCGTCCGGATTGATCACCTGCCCTGCCTGCAGGATCAATGCTCTCTGCAAGACATTTTCCAGCTCCCGGACATTACCCGGCCAGGAATAGGCCTTCAGCTTTGCGATACTCTGCTGGGTCATGCCTGGCAATTTTTTGCCTTTCTGGCAATGCCGTCGCAGTAATTCCTGCGCCAGCGGCAAAATATCGTCGCGCCGTTCGCGCAACGGCGGTATGGTCAGCGGAAAAACATTCAACCGGTAGTACAGATCCTCACGGAAATTTCCCGTCTCCACTCGGCGCTTCAATGACTGGTTGGTCGCGGCCAGAATTCTTACCTGCAAGGCAATCCTGCGCTGACTGCCCAGACGTTCGACTTCCTTTTCCTGAATGACGCGCAGCAGTTTGGCCTGCAGCGGCAACGCCATTTCCGAAATTTCATCCAGCAGCAGCGTGCCCTGCTGCGCCTGTTCAAATTTGCCCGGCATACTTTGGGAAGCTCCGGTATAGGCGCCTTTTTCATAGCCAAACAGCATCGCCTCCAGCATGTTCTCCGGTATTGCCGCGCAGTTCACGGCCACCAGAGGTCCGCCGTGGTGTTGAGAATTCTGATGAATATAGCGTGCCAACACTTCCTTGCCAGAACCGCTTTCGCCCTGCAGCAGCACACTGACATTGCTCCTGGCGACTTTAGCGTCCAGAGCATACAATTGCCTCATGACTCCGGACTGGACAACCCGCGTGGCCGATGCCGCGGGATCCCGGGTGACGAATTCCGCGACTTTGGCGGCCAGCACGCTGGCCTCGAAGGGTTTGATCAAGTAATCCACGGCGCCCACCCGCATCGCCGACACGGCCTTGGGAATCGTGCCATAAGCGGTGATCAGCAGCACCGGCAAGCCACTGTGGCGCTGTTGTATATTCTGCAGCAGCTGCAGGCCATCCATGACCGGCATCTGTACATCGCTGACCACAAGTTTGACTTCCGCATTCTGCAAGCGGGCCAGTGCCTCGGTGCCGTTGCTGGCTGCAATCACCCGATAACCTTCCAGTTCCAGGGTGTCGCAGAGTGCTTCACACAATGACAAATCATCTTCGACAATCAATACATCATACGGCTTCATGACTGACCCTCCTTCTTGTACCTGCTAGCGGAAAAAGCGCCCGGCAATGCCTTGTCGTCGGGCTCGAGGCAGGGCAGCGTAAAATGGAAAACAGTGCCCTGCCGGGCATTGGAGAGGCAATGCAGTTCACCGCCATGCGCGCGAACCACGCTGTCCACAACCGCCAACCCCAGGCCGGTGCCGCTGCTCCTGGTTGTGAAAAATGGCTCGAAGATACGCTGCAGATGCTCCGGCTCGATCCCCGGGCCATCATCGGCAATACTGAATTGCAGCTGGTTCTGATCCGGCTGCGCCACCGTCAGACGGATGCATCCCGCGCCGGCAACTGCCTGAACGGCATTCTCCAGCAGATTCATGAGCATGCCCCGCAGCGCATTTTCATTGCCCAGAATGCTATCTGCGGACGCCTGGTTTTCAATCTGAAACTGAATCCTCCCCGACCCGATACAGTCATGCATCGCCTCTCTGACGTTTGCCAGCAACCGTTTCAGAGAAAATCTCTGCATCAGCATTTTGCCTTCCCTGGCGTAAATGAGCATGTCGTTGACCTGCCTTTCCAGATGCTTCAAACGCTCCATAATCTTACCGGCGAAACGCTGCTGCTGTGGCGCCGACAGGCTTCTGCTCTGTAGATGGGAGGCATAGAGAAGCGCCGTGGACAGCGGCGTTCTGACCTGATGCGCAAGACTTGCCAGCATTTCCCCCATCGCCGTCAAATGCTTCTGGTGCTGAACAGAATCCTGCAGGTTTCGCATTTCGGTGACATCGGACAACAATACAATCTGTCCCGGCTCGTCACTCAATGGACTGCTGCTGATGCTGACAAAACGGCCACAGTTCAATTGCCGTTCCTGGGGATTGTCAAATTCCTCTACAAAGCTGCGCTGCATGACTGCACTCCAGGGTTGTCCTTGCAGCGGCTCGCCCAGCAGGCTGGATGCCACGGTATTGGCATCGATCACCCTGGCATCGCCATCCAGGACAACGACTCCTGCGGGCAGCGCCGCAAGTATCCGCTGCATGCGTCTGGTGATTTTTTCCTTTTCCAGCACAATCCGCATACCCCTGTCGCGGGCGCTGGTCAATTCCTGGCGCAGACCGGCAACCTGTTCCTGCAGGCCCTGATAGGATTCGGCAAGATTTTGTGAAAGTGCGTTGAAAGCGTGGAAAGCACTGGTGAGCTGTCGGGTCTGCTGTACTTTTTGCTGATTGCTGCTGTTCATATCCGGTCAGTGTAGATGATCTAACCGTAACTGAAGCAATAAACAGACCAGTTTTTTAGTCTTTAAATTTCAATAAATTACAACTTGACAGTCAATAAAATGACGGATGAATGGGAAGACTCAGCGGTGCAGATCGTATTTCCGCAGTTTCTCCACCAGTGTGGTGCGGCGCATGTTGAGGCGCTTGGCGGCATGTGCAACGACGCCATTGCATTCATCCAGGGCCTGACTGATCAGATCACTTTCCATGTCACTGAGATACTCCTTGAGATCCAGCCCCTGTTCGGGCAATTGCGCCGACGGCAGCGGCTGTTCGATGTGTATCGTTTCGGTCAGCTCCCTGATTGCTGAAGTCACTTCCTGAGGCTCGGGTAAGGTCACGTCTTGATTGGCAGCACGCGCATCGTACACCCCGTATTGGTGAAATTTTTCCGGCAGCGCCTGAGCGTCCACAGTACCGTCAGGATGCAAAATAGCCAGCCTTTCAATCAGATTGGCCAATTCCCTGATATTACCGGGCCAGGGATACTGCATCAGTACCCGCAAGGCGGATTCGGTCAAGCATACCGATCCACGATTGCCCGCTTCCATTTTCTTGATCAGATCCTTGACCAGCAGCGGGATATCTTCCGCTCTTTCGCGCAGAGACGGCACATCAATGGGAAACACATTCAAGCGGTAAAACAAATCCTCGCGAAAGCGGTTTTCCTTGATTTCCTTCTCCAGATTGCGATGCGTCGCCGCCATTACCCGAATATCGCAATGGATGGTTTTATTGCTCCCGACCCGCTCGAAAGTCCTCTCCTGCAGCACCCTGAGTAATTTCACCTGCATCGCCATGGGCATATCGCCGATTTCATCGAGAAACAGGGTTCCGCCATTGGCCAGTTCGAATCGCCCTTGCCGGTTCGTCAAAGCACCGGTAAAAGCGCCCTTGTCATGGCCAAAAAGTTCACTTTCCAGTAATTCTCCTGGAATCGCACCACAGTTGATGGGTACGAACGGCTTGTCTCTACGCGGGGAAATGCGGTGCAGACAACGGGCGATCACTTCCTTGCCGGTGCCTGATTCACCGAGAATCAGCACGGTGGCATCGGAATCGGCAACCTGATCGATGAGCCGCCGGGTGCGTTCGATGGCCCGGCTGTTGCCCACCAGCCTGAGTACCCCACCCTCCCGGCGATCGGTGCGGCGCCGGTCGAATCCCGGCCTGCGCCGGTCGCCATTGACCCCGGGCAGGGCCTTGATATTCTGAAAAAGTGTAAAGACCTCGGTGTAGATGGCCGGCCACGGCAGGACTTCGAAAACCATCTGTCGAATTGCCGTGGAAATGTGTAATCCAGCGTCACGATCAAGTAGCAGTATCACTGGCCGATCCCGGACTTTTTCCGCTGCCGTCTTCAGGATTGCCGCCTGTCTTTCGCTGCCATAACCGACAAAGACCGCAATGACATCGGCAAGATCATCGAACAATCCCGGTTCATCCACAGTGGCGGCGCCAGTGACCCGGTATTCGAGAAATTCCATCACTGTTGTGAACTGTCGACTTCTGACCGGATGATCATCGATCAACAAAATTCGCGGCAATGCCATGTGTTTACACCCGTTTGTTATAATTGCAATACTGTTTTATCTGGGAGAAAACGCTCAATATCATTTTTCATTCATTGAAGTCAGCCTGCAAATCGATGCTGATCATCACGAGATTGCAAGACATATCCCGATATTCTGTCGAGGGCAAGGCGAGAAAACGCCGCTGTAGCAATCTACAGCAAAGTTTTTCAACGCCGTCATCGGCAAAAAAGGACGCAATATGGCGCTAATGTGATGTGTGGAGCGTATGAACACCACAACATTGTATTTATGGTATTTCAGGCCGACACTGATTATCGAAGGCATTTTAAGATCAGAACTTTCTCATTGAAAAACTGGCCACCATCAAACAGCCAAGGCGACAGGCTGTTTTGTTCATGAAATCCCTGTATCGGGTCTGCATCCATCATCGATGGACGGTCACTGACTTAACGTGGATTATAGTGAATTTTAACATTTTTGCAGCATTTGTGGCATCGTACACTTGACAAAAAAATCTCAACATAGAAACTATAGGCAACATTAACTACTCAATCCCCCTCTCTTGAACGAAATTCCCCTTGGCATGTTGTTTGGCATACTTGCCGCACTGCTGATGCTCTCTGCATTCTTTTCCGGTTCAGAAACCGCCTTGATGAAGCTCAACCGCTATCGGCTGCAGCATCTGGTAAAGCGCAAACATTCCGGAGCGATCAAGGCGCAAAAACTGCTGCAACGGCCGGACCGCCTGCTGGGCCTGATTTTATTGGGCAACAACTTCGTCAACATTCTGGCATCCTCTCTGGCAACCATCATCGCCATCCGCTTGCTGGGTGAATCCGGCATCGCCATTGCCGCGGGCCTGTTGACACTGGTGGTACTGATCTTTTCCGAAGTGGCGCCGAAAACCCTGGCGGCAATCAAACCGGAACTGATCGCCTTCCCGGCCGCCTGGATCTATACGCCGCTATTGAAGCTTTTCTATCCTATCGTCTGGATAGTCAATCTATTCGCCAACCTGCTGCTGCGACTGTTTGGCGTGCATGTCAACAAAAAAAGCACAGATTCCCTGAACATAGAGGAATTGAAAAGCCTGGTGACGGAATCGGATTCGGTCATCCCGGAACGCTATCAGAATATGCTGCTCAGCATCCTCGACATGGAAACGGCGACCGTCGAGGACATTATGACACCACGCAATGAAATCATCGGCATCGATCTAGATGCGCCTGTCGAAGAAATTATCACGGTGCTGGAAAACAGCCCGCATACCCGCTTGCCAGTGTACCGGCAAAGCATCAACAAAGTCATCGGCATTCTGCATCTGAGAAATACTCTGGGCCTGTTCCGGAAAAATAAATTTGACAAGAACAGCCTCCTGAAAAACCTTGCGAAACCCTATTTTGTCCCGGAAAGCACCCCGCTGCAAAAGCAAATACTGACCTTCCGGGATAAAAAAATGCACCTGGCTCTGGTCGTCGATGAATACGGCGATATCCAGGGACTGGTATCATTGGATGATCTGCTGCAGGAAATCGTCGGCGGCATCATCTTCGAAGCCAGTGATGTCATTGCCCAGCAGGACGGCAGCTACCTGGTGGATGGCAGCGTGACGATTCGCGAACTGAACCGCATCAATCACTGGGATTTACCTACCGAAGGGCCAAAGACCCTCAATGGTCTGATCATCGAGTTTATGGAAACGATACCGGAACCCGGCACCAGCATGAAATTGCATGGTTATCCCCTGGAGATAGTCAAAACCGATAAAAACGCCATTAAACTGGTGCGTTTCTATCCACAAAAAAAATCCTGAACAACTGCGTCCTGGAATTGCATACTCTCCGCTCATCACATTAGCGCAATACTGAACCCTTTTTTGCCGATGTCTACATTGAAAAACCTTGCTGTAGATTGCTACAGCGGCGTTTTTTCGCCTTCCCCCGAAAGAAATGATCTGTCTGCTGCCAGGCAGGCGCACGGAAATGCTGAAAATTCACATGCGGAAAGTATAATTTTCGTCCCGTCGCGGTCATGATTCCAGACATTACTGACTCACTGAATGCACCGCCGGACCAGCAAAAAACCCTTGCTGGCGCCATTCCATACAGGAAATCGCCAGCCCCGCCGCGCATCCTGCAAGGCCAGGTCAGACCACAGCAACGGCCAACTCTGGTTTTCTTCGCGAAAACTATTTTTTCCCGGTGCAACAAAAATAATTAAGGCTATACTTAATGCCAAAGTCCGAATGAATCCACTTGCACAATGGCCAAATTTACCGTTTATTTCAAAGACAAACCCATTCAGTCCAGTCTGTTCGACTACGGC
>JAJRWJ010000450.1 GCA_024276805.1 Gammaproteobacteria bacterium | reverse complement strand
GAATTATCCTATCAGGTCATCAACAACAAGATAAGATTTGCCGCCGGGGTCATTGAAAAACACAAATTGAAAATAGTGGGTCTGCGCCAGTATCTGGCCGATGCCTCGTGGCGCAATATTGCCACGACCCCGGTTATCTGGCTGTGTTTTTTTCCCGCTGTGTTCATGGATCTGGTTGTTTCCGTCTATCATGCCGTCTGTTTTCCTGTCTATGGCATACCGAAGGTCAGGCGCAGTGAATATATTCACCTGGACCGCCAGTTTCTACGCTATCTGAATGTGATTGAAAAACTCAATTGTGTGTTCTGTGGATATTTCAACGGTTTGATTGCCTATGTTCAGGAAATCGCGGCCCGCACTGAACAGTACTGGTGTCCCATCAAACACGCCCGGCAAATGAAAACAATCCACAGCCGCTATCAAAAGTTTATCGATTATGGCGATGCTGCGGCATTTCGCAGCCGGTTCGCCAGGATACGAAAGGAATTCGATGATTTGTCGCATGCCTATGACAGCATCAGACAGGGCGCGGAGGAAGGCTGATGCCTGTCCGCGCGCTGCGGCAGGCTGGCTCACTCGCTATTATCCTAAAATGACAGATATCAGCGGTTTATCGGATCAATGTATGCAAGGCGCTGAAAAAGGGGCAAATGATTGCTGCCGCTCTGGTTTGGTGTGGGTGAAATTTCTGCGTCCGGCTGCCCCTGCAGGCCCCGTGTCGATCTTCCATTGTCGCGCATGATCCGTTCAAAGTTCGCCATTACCCGTCTCATCATTTTTCCCTATATGGCGTTGTTGATGCTTTATTTTCTGATGATTGGCGTCGGAGGTGGCTGGTTGTTCTTCAATGTTCGCGCAGTGGAATCGCGAATGCTTATCGATCAGTTGCTTGAGGACCTGAATCCTCTGGCGGAACGGTTGTCCAAGGTAGACAGTGGTGATTTTGTCATTTCCGCCAATTCTCCTCTCGATACCCATATCCGGAAGGTTTTTGCTGACCATCCTGCGCTCCGGGGTGTTTTTCTGCGCGATTCCGAGGTGGGAGTCGAAATGAAGGTCACGGCAACTGGAGAGATCAGCAATCGCACTGCGGCGCCGCTGTCACGGTATCAGTCGCGTACAAGGATGGATCTGTCGGCGGAAAAGCGTTTGCATGCTGAATCGGATGCCTTGTTTTTGCTGCGTTTCGACTTGACCTCGGCACAAGAGAAGCCGGTCCAGTTGGAGTTCAGTTTCGACCGAGCAGCACTGTTGACCCGGGTCGACAAGGGGTTGGACTCTATCAGAAGAGCTATTGTATGGTTTGGCCTTGCCGGAGGAGTGAGTATCTTTGTCGCGCTGGTCATTACGTTGTTTGCGATGCGCAGGACTCAGCAAATTGAAAGTCATTTTCAGGAAATCTATCGCCGCGCCGCGATGACCGACATTGCCGCCGAACTGGTGCATGACCTGCGCAATCCTTTGATGGCGTTGCGCACCAACGTCAAGGCATTGCTCCTGTCTCCGGATCAGACCCGCGAAATCGTCGATGAACTGGACAGGGATATCATGACCCTGAACGACAAGTTGAGCGGTTTTTTGAAACTCACCCGCAATCATGAAGATCCCTTTGTGCCGACAGACATTGGCAGCCTGGTGCAAGATGTCGGGCGCCTTGCCGAGCCAATGGTTGCCGAGCATGGCTTGACACTGCAGCTGGATATTGCAGATCATCTGCCGAGGCTGCAACTGCAGCAACTGGCGATGCGGGATGCTCTGCTCAATGTCATCATCAATGCCGCCCAGAGTGGCCAGAAGCAAGGTGCGATCGAGGTGCAGGTGCGGACAGGGAATAATACTATCATTTTTATCGTGCAGGATCGGGGCAGCGGTATTGCAGCAAAGCATCTGCCGCATGTGTTCGACGCTTTTTTTACCACCAAGTCCGAAGGCAATGGTCTCGGGCTGGCGATTGTACAGCGTATCGTCAAAGCGCATCATGGTAAGATTCATGCCGGGAACCGCGAAGGGGGCGGCGTGCGTGTCGTGATGACTCTGCCATTGCAAAAACAGGAGGTCCCACATTGGTGGAAACCCTTGAAAAAGAACTTCCGGACCTGACCGGTTTGACCCTGCTGGTCGTGGATGACGAGCCAGCCATCGTGCGCAGCCTGGAGCGTGTCTTCAGGGGCCTGGGAGCGGATGTGACCGGTGTCGGCAGCATCAGGGAGGCGCGCTTGCAGGTGGCGGAGAAGGCACCGGATGCACTGCTCGCCGATTTGCAGATGAAGGATGGTACTGGCCTGGAGTTGTTGCCGGTTTACCTGGGACGCAACCCGGAAGGCGCTTTCTATATGATTACCGGTCATGGCAGCGTCGCCAATGCCGTGGAGGCGCTCAATCAGGGGGCCCGCCACTATTTCGAAAAACCCGTCGATGCATTGCTGCTGGCGCGGCGTCTGGCAGCGGATCTGGTGGACAAAAAAGCACGCGAAGGCCTTGCCAAACAACTGTCTTCCTATCTGATCTTCCGGGATGCGGCGATGGCCGATGCGCTTGTTGATTTGCCGCGTTTTGCCGCCAGCCCCGAACCGGTTCTTATTCAGGGCGAGACCGGCACCGGCAAGGAATTGGTGGCTCGCGCCCTGCATGGGTTGGGGGCGCGAGCCCAGGAACCGTTTGTCGCGGTGAATTGTGGCGCTATTCCCGAGAGCATGCTGGAGGCGGAATTGTTCGGCCATGAAAAAGGTGCTTTTACCGGAGCCAGTCACAGGCATCTTGGACGCTTCGAACAGGCGCATAAAGGCACGCTGTTTCTCGATGAAATTGGAGAAATGCCGCTTCCTGCGCAAGTCAGTCTGCTCCGTGTCCTGGAGGAAGGAAAGGTGCAACGCATTGGCGGAGAACGCGAAATTGCTGTCGATGTGCGTGTCGTGGCGGCTACGCATCAACCGTTGGAGGAGCGCATCGAATCAGGGTTGTTTCGCCCCGACCTGTTTTACCGGATGCATGTTCTGCCGGTGTATCTGCCAGCGTTGCGCGACCGACCCCAGGACATCGACCTGCTGGCCAGGCATTTTCTGGGCAACAGTCTGCGGGACATGGGCTGGGAGGGTCCTCAGCCGCTGCTGGAGGATGCCGCCGTGGCTTTTCTGCAGGGCTACGCCTGGCCAGGCAACGTCCGGGAACTGCGCAACCTGATGGCCCGACTGGCAATCCGCATTCCTGCCGGCATGCGTGAGATCCGCGCCCGACTGCTGGCTCCCTTGCTGCCAGGCAAAATCGGGCAGGGTGGGGCTGGACGGGAAGGCGTGTTCATCCCGAAGGGTACGACCCTGGAGGATGCCGAATGGCTGCTGATCGATGCCGCCCTCAAGGAAAGCGGCTACAATCGCAGCAGAGCCGCCAAACTGCTGGGCATCGGCGAACGCACTCTGCGCCGCAAGCTGAATGCAACTTCATGAAAGCATGGTGGTTTGAACCAGCAATTATGTTTCAGGCCTCGTCAAGTTGCTGTCTGGCAAACATGTTTTTAGCAGGAATACCGTGGCCAGGCACCCCGGGATGATTTCACGGTATTCCTGGAAGAACATCACACTGTCGAAATGTGCATGGTTATGGGTTTACGCCGGGGCGGTTGAATCCGAGGTTTCCTGTAGGAATAAACCTTGTTTTTTATGCTATTGGCGAGCGTAGTATAGAAATTTTCTGCATTCTCAGAATATGCCGGTCATCGACCAAATGAAAATGGATGATTCTTCCGTTTGAATTGAAGAATGGCTGCGCATCAGCAATAAAAACAAACAGATTTGACCCCTTTGTCCGAAGAATGGCTGCGCATCAGCAATAAAAACAAACAGATTTGACCCCTTTGT
>JAJRWJ010000050.1 GCA_024276805.1 Gammaproteobacteria bacterium | reverse complement strand
TGTTGTTGGATATCCTCACGCCACTCGGAGGCGTCACCCTGAATGGTGCGCAGTCTCAGGCCATTCCGAATATCGTCAACCTCAGCTTCGACCAGGTCGGCGCCGATTCACTGCTGACAGCCTTGCGCGACAGCGTGGCGGTTGCCTCGGGCTCCGCCTGCAACAGCGGCGCCATGGAAGCCTCGCATGTACTACGGGCCATGGGCATCGAAGGCGACCGGCTGTATGGCGCCATCCGGATCAGTTTCGGCCGCTATACGACGGAAACGGAAATTCACACCGCGGCACAGCGCATTGCCGGGGAAGTACAGCGCCTGCGGGAACTCGCTTCGGCCTGAACCACGATCCACGGCATGCTCGGTAAAAAAGTCATCAATCATGTCTATTGGCACTGCAGCCTGACTGCGGCGCAAAGCGATGCAGTGCGGAGGCATATCCGTCGGGCGGAAAATCTGGCCAGTCTGCAGGCGGAGCAGGACTACAATGTGGTCAAATACGCCATCGATGGCCAGAGCCTGTCGCTGCTCTTTTATGATGACTTTTTCGACAGCCCGTTTCCCGAGCTGAAAAACAGCCATCGCATCGATCTGGAAAGCCGGCGCGTCGACAAGCGCAGCTACGCATCATCACGGAACCCACCCATTCTGCATCGCAAGGAACTGCTGCTCGATACCGGTCATCCGCGTATCCAGGAATACCGCGAGCTGACGACCACTGCTGAAACACTGGGCCTGTTCGACAACCCCGTCGTCATCGGATTCAAACAGGCCTGGGAAAGCTTGATTGCGGAAAAAGGCTTCCAGCTGGTGGGCAATCGGTTGGTGCCGGTCGGCAACCAGGAAGCCGAACAACTGCAGGCCGCGGAACCGATTCAGACGACAGCAATTGCCCGCCACCTGACCGCCCTGTCGCGCGGCAATCTGTCCGCGCCCATGCAATGCCTGGCCCGGCATGGTTTTCTGGATGGCAGTCTGTCAGTCTTCGATTATGGCTGCGGCAAAGGCGACGACCTGCGCAACCTGCAAGCCAATGCAATCCCGGTGGCCGGATGGGATCCGCATTATGCTCCGGATCAGCCCAGACAAGCGGCGGATATCGTCAATCTGGGTTTCGTCATCAATGTCATCGAAGACCCGCAAGAACGCCTGGAGGCATTACGCAGCGCCTACCGTCTGTGCAGACGGGTGCTGGTCGTTTCCGCCATGCTGTTCAACCAGAATGCCATGCAAGGCCAGACATTCAATGATGGCGTCATTACAAAACGCAACACCTTCCAGAAATATTTCACGCAAACCGAACTCCGGGAATTCCTCGGCGAGTCTCTGCAAAAGGAAGCCATACCGGTGGCGCCGGGCATTTTTTTCATTTTCAAGGATCAGGAGACCGAACAACGCTTCTTGCTCCACCGGCAACACAGCCGCCGCAATTCCCTGCGCCTGGCGCAACCGCCGTCACTACCCGCCCTGCCCCGATGGTCGCGCAACGAGAAAAAATATCAGGCATATAAACACCTGCTCGACCCGCTCTGGCGGCAAACCCTGGAACTCGGCCGGCTGCCGGACAAAAGCGAAATCACCTCTCTGATCGAACTCACCGAGGCCTTCGGGTCAGCCAATAAAGCCCTGCGCTTTATGCTCAGCCAGGTCGATGCATCACTGCTGGAACAGGCCCGGCAGAATCGCAGCGACGATTTGCTCAGCTACCTTGCTCTGCAGGCTTTTGCCAGGCGAACAGCCTACAGACAATTGGACGCCACCTTGCAAAAAGACATCAAAGCCTTTTTCGGTGACTACAAAAGCGCTCTTGCCCTCGCGCAATCGCTATTGTTCCAGATCAGTTCCGTGGACGCGATCGAATCGGCCTGCCACCAGGCGACAGAACAAGGCCTTGGCTGTCTCGACGACGACAACGCCCTGTCTGTCCATACCAGCAACGTCAACCGGCTTCCGGCACTGCTGAGAATATACATCGGCTGTGCAACGCTGCTGTACGGCGATATCGAACAGTCCGACCTGGTAAAGATCCATAGCCAGTCCGGAAAGCTCAGCCTGATGCGCTATGACAATTTTACAGAAAAACCGCTGCCACGCCTGATGGAGCGGGTAAAAATCAACCTGCGCACACAGCGCTTCGAACTTTTTCAGTACGGAGAAGAATTTCAGCCCACCTATCTGTACCTGAAGGCGCGCTATATCAATGAAGAATTCCCGCACTATGCCGAACAGCTAAACTTTGACGAACAGCTGCAGGCACTGCATTTGTTTGACTTGAGCGGATACGGCCCCGGCCCCGAGCATTTTCACCAGACCCTGAACGCTGCCCGCTGGGAGATCGACGGTTTCGAACTGCAGCGCAGCCGCAGCATCCCGGACCCAGACAGCCCTTGCGGACGATACCTGAGCTACCGGCAACTGCTCGAATGCGGCGAAACCCAGAAAACCAGCGGCCTGTCCAATCTGCCCAGGCAGCCGGACAGCTATACCGCTCTGTATGAATTAGCTACAAACATACTGGATCCAGTCATCGACTATTTCGGTATGATCCGCCTCAGCTACGGCTTTTGCTCCCATGAACTGGGCAGACTGATCCAGAAACGGGTAGCGCCAAAATTGGACCAACATGCCGCCCATGAGCGCAATACCCGAAACAATTACATCTGCCCACGGCTCGGCGCGGCAGTCGATTTCATCGTCGACGATGAAGACATGCGCGAAGTGGCCGACTGGGTTGCCGAAAACACCCCCTTCGATCGCCTTTATTTCTATGCTGAAAACCGGCCCATCCATGTCAGCTATGGGCCGGAACAAAAAGGTGAATATATCGACCTGGTGATCACCAAATCAGGCCGGCA
>JAJRWJ010000449.1 GCA_024276805.1 Gammaproteobacteria bacterium | reverse complement strand
TGATGCAAGGCGTGCCGATTTCAAAAATATCAACATACGGCGCAACTTGATCCGCAAGCGCGACTGTTGCATCAAAATCCAGGGAATCCAGGGCCATTTGAATTAATGGTTTTGCCATGTTATTTGCTCCGATTTGGTTATAAAAACTGTTAAATGTATTTCTTGAATTCTTTATGCCAACTTGGAACTTTAAAACATAAAGACTCCCCTTGTCAATTTGTAGTTTCAAAGCACCGTTCACGGTAAAATCACCAGAAATTCATGCGGCCAGCGCATTGCGCATGTCTGCAGTTCAGGCAAAGGCACTACGCCAATACCCGATTATTGACAGATTTTACCCTTGTCAGGCATACCATCGATGCCGGTCGATGCCAGGAAATTGACTGGCGACGAAAAAAATTGGCTATCCTAGTCAGAGTCTATAAACACCCATCCATGGGCTGTTTATAGAAATAAAACAGCAAATGCGATTTGCTGTTTTCTTCATAATCAATGGCTTGTGGCCGTTGATTATGCCGGCACTTCCCTGTACCGGATTAGTGCAGCACCTGTTTTCCATGATTGTGCAATGGCCTGGTAAATAGTCGAATTAAAAAATACCTGCAAAAGACATTAAGTGTCATAACAAAAACAGGTGCTGCATTAGTTCCCGTCATTTAAAGACGGGAACTATCCTATATGACCAGCCGGCAAGCGCCGTTTAAATACAATTGCAACATGCGGAACTTTCACCAACCCTACCAAGCGAGCCAAAGCCCCATGGAATCTTTCAGAAATATCAATGCCATGATTATCGATATGGATGGTGTTTTATGGCATGGTGAGCAGCCCTTGCCCGGACTGGCGACATTTTTCCAGGTCCTGCGCGAACGACGGCTCCCCTTCATTCTGGCCACCAACAATGCCAGACTGACGCCCGACCAATATGTCGCCAAACTGGCGCGCATGGATGTCGTGGTCGATGTAAAGGAGATCCTGACTTCGGGCATGGCGACGGCTTTGTACCTGGCCGGACAATACGACCCCGGGAGCACATGCATCTTCGTCATCGGCGAAAACGGCATCCGCCAACCGCTACTGGATTGCGGATTTACCCTGACAGACCTGTATCACAGCCAGGACAGCGATGCCGCACTGCCGGCCCGCGCCGATATCGTGGTCTCCGGCCTCGATACCCGGCTGACCTGGGACAAACTGGCCAGCGCAGCCTTCAACATCCAGGCCGGCGCCCGGTTTGTCGCCACCAACGGCGACACCACCCTGCCCACCGAACATGGCCTCGCCCCCGGCAATGGCGCGGTTCTGGCCGCCCTGCAGGCAGCCACCGGCGTTGCCCCCAGCATTATTGGCAAACCCGAAGCCATCATGTACCGACAGGCGATGACATTGCTTGGCGTGGCTCCCGAACAGACGGTGGCTGTCGGCGACCGCCTGGACACCGACATTCTCGGCGCGGTTCGCACCGGCATCCGCAGCCTGATGGTATTGACCGGCGTGTCCAATGTAGACGACCTGGAAAAGGTCGAATATCGACCCACCTGGATCATGCCGGATATCCGCGCCGTGACGGAAGCGTTGCAACGCTGAATGAATTGGCTTCGATGACACATCGAGGATATGCACTGCTTTCGGTTTTTTTGCCATCGCTGTGGCCATGCCACTTTCAGAACTCCTGATGTCCCGGATTTAGCGTTGCTACCATGCATGCTCCATGTAGGTTGTGGGTGAGGAACGAACCCCAACAAATTCAAAATAGTTAGAGTATATAAACGGCAAATGCCATTTGCCGTTTTATGCCCGCAATGGTGCGCTGTGCGCACCCCGCTTTGAATAATCCGGCAAAGGCAGAATCAATGAAGTCAATTGCCCAGGTAGAAAACAAAAGTTACCATAGTGGCATCCCCAAAACAGCCAAAGGAACCGCCGCCATGAAAAAATTCATCAACGACGTCGACAGCCTGCTCGACGAAAGCCTGCTCGGTTTTGCCAAAGCCCATGCAGACATCATCCAGCTGCAGACCCAGCCAACCTTCGTCCACAGAAAAGATCCAACCGCGCCAGGCAAGGTGGTACTGATATCCGGCGGCGGCTCCGGACATGAACCCTTGCATACCGGCTTCGTCGGCGCCGGCATGCTGGATGCCGCCTGCCCCGGGCAGATCTTTACCTCGCCGACACCCGACCAGATGCTGGCCGCCGCGCAGGCCGTGGAAAATGGCGGCGGCGTGTTGTTCATCGTGAAAAACTATGCCGGTGACGTGATGAACTTCGAGATTGCCGCGGAAATGCTGGACTGTCCGAATGTCAGCGTACTGGTCGATGACGACGTGTCCCTGCCAAAAGCACACAGCACCGGACGGCGCGGCGTGGCCGGCACCACGATCATCGAAAAAATCGTCGGCGCGGCGGCGGAAAGCGGCGCCAGTCTGGAAGACTGCAAGACACTGGGTGACCGTGTCAATGCAGCCACCGCATCGATGGGCGTGGCGTTGAGCAGTTGCACCGTACCGGCATTGGGTAAACCCACCTTTGAATTGGGTGAGCAGGAAATGGAAATGGGCGTCGGCATCCATGGCGAACACGGCAGGGAAACGCTGCCCCTGGCCAGCGCAACGGAAATCGTCGCACATCTGGCCGGCGCCATCGATGAAGACCTAAAGCCGGAAAAAGGCCAGCGGGCATTGCTGCATGTCAACGGCTTTGGCGCGACGCCGCTGCTGGAACTGCACCTGATCTACGACCTGGCTGCCCAGCACTGGGAAAAACGCGGCATCGACATCTGCCGCTCCCTGGTCGGCAACTACACCACGTCGCTGGACATGGCCGGCTGTTCGCTCACCCTGACCTTGCTGGACGATCAATTACTGCGCCACTGGGACGCCCCGGTCAATACCGCGGCATTACGCTGGGGCTGCTGACTGCCCTTGCAACACCCCGACCACGGCGCAGATCATCAATTGCATGGTTTTCGCGCCGGCATCGATATGCCCTTTGGTACGTTCACCCAGGAAGGAAGCGCGGCCCTTGGTGGCGATCATGTCGCGGGTCGATTCCATGCCGGCGATCGCCACGCCGGGCAGGGTCTGCAATACTTCCGGCAATGACGCCCCTTCAGCCGCCGCCTTGTGCAGGCAGTCGGCAACGGGAATCAGCACATCGAGCATGGTCTTCTCGCCGGCATCGGCCCTGCCGCGCTTTTTTACCGATTCCACGCCCTGGCTGAAAGCTTCTGCAAAGGTCGCCAGGGACATCGGTTGCCCGGCGGAGGCCTTGCTCATGGCGATGAAAAACGTGCCATACAGGGAACCCGAGGCGCCACCCACCGTGGACATCATGGTCATGCCGATTTTCTGCCATGCCGCCGGCCATTCCAGACCGGCCAACTCTCCGGCTTGGTCTTTCAGTGCAGCAATGCCGCGTTGCAGGTTGGTGACATGATCACCATCGCCGATAGCCTGGTCCAGTTCGGTCACTTGATCGGCGTTTTTTTCTATGACGTTGTCGATGGCATCGATTATTTCGGGCAATAATGCAGGTGTCAGATTCATGGCTGTTTCCAACTCGGTTTGGTGTTCAAGAAATGCCTGCGTCAGGCAGTTGCAGCACGCTATTCCTTACTGCTCAGGGTATTGTAGATCTTATAGGAAAGGATTGCACCCGCCAGAACGAATGTCACGGCATTGGCGAAGATAATCGCCCTGTCGGCCAGACAGATTCCATAGATCAGCCAGAGAAACACCCCGACGGTAAAGATACTGTACATCCCCAGGGAAAGCGATTGCGTATCCCTGGTCCTGATGGTCTTGACTGCCTGGGGCAGAAACGAACTGGTGGTCAACAGGGCGGCAATATAGCCGATCGCTTCAGGGGTGATGTTCATGGATTGGTTCTGCTCCTGCTGTTTCCTGTGGCTTTGTCAATGCCATGTTACGACAACGCTGCCGCCAACGGCAATCTGCATCGCCCTGCTGGATGAAAATAATGCATTGCTGTGGGCGACAGTGAAAGCCATCGCTCAGGCTGAGCATCGATACTGTCATGCTGGGTTTCGTTCCTCAACCACAACCT
>JAJRWJ010000448.1 GCA_024276805.1 Gammaproteobacteria bacterium | reverse complement strand
GGCCAGGTCGCGCAGCTTGCGGCTGGTGGACAACAGCCTGGTGGCAAGCTGGTCGCCAACCATATACAACAGTTCCGTTGCGTACGTGACCAGTTCCCTTTTGAACAGCTGGTGCAGACGCTCATAGCCGATTTCAGCCAGCTGACAGTCACAACGTGTCTTCACCGTGACTTCCCTCGGTTCCGAGCCCTTGAAGACGCCCACTTCACCGATGAAATCATGCTTGTTCAGGTAGGCCAGAATCAGTTCCCGACCGTCATCCGCTTCCGCGCAGACGCTGACCGAACCCTGTACAATGAAGAACAGCCGGTCGCCGGTATCGCCAGGGCGAATGACGATGGCTTTGGCGGGGTAGGAGCGAATATGGCAATAGCGCAGGAATTGTTGTAATGCTTCGCTGGGTTCGGAAATCGGTTTAACAAAACTCATGCCGACAAGTCCCTGTGGTGAAAGATACTCGTTTTAGTTTAGCATTTAATCATGATCTGCGTGGACTATTTGCCGTGACTGCGGAGTGCGCCGCCGCAACCCGGCAAACGGGGGGCAAGCCAGTTCTGCGGCCGCCTTGCAGACTATCCATTGTACAGTTTTCGAGCGTTACAAAGTCCGTCTGGCGCCTTGCCGACTACCCTCATGGAAAAAAATTGCGCTAAACTATGGCTCCTTTATTGACAGGTGAAAATGATGCAAGCAAGAATCAAATTGGTCGATGGCGCGATGTTTGTCGGTGAATCGGGAAGCGGTCATGCGCTGGTGATGGATGGTCCAGCCGATCACGGTGGCCGAAACCTTGGGGTCCGGCCAATGGAGATGCTGCTGCTGGGAATGGGTGGCTGCACTTCCTTCGATGTGGTCAATATTTTACAGAAGGGCCGCCACGAAATTGTCGACTGCGTGGCGGAAATAACCGCACAGCGCGTCGATGCCATACCCAGCGTGTTCAGCAGTATTCATGTGCATTTCATCATCAGCGGAAGGAAAATCCCCCCTGCCGCGGTGAAACGCGCGGTGCAGTTGTCGGCGGAAAAATACTGCTCTGCGTCGATCATGCTGGAGAAATCCGTCGCCATCAGTTACGACTTTGAAATTATCGACGTGGAATAATCACCGCATGGATAAATTGCAGCTGCATGGCTTCAATAATCTCACCAAGACCCTGAGCTTCAATATCTACGATATCTGCTATGCGCCGGCGGAAAAACAGCAGGAATATATCGATTATATCGACGAAGCCTACAATGCGGAGCGCCTGACCCGCATACTGCGGGATGTCGCGGAAATCATCGGCGCCCGGATTCTCAACATCGCCCACCAGGACTATGAACCGCAAGGGGCAAGCGTCACCATGCTGATTGCCGAGGGATTGAAGATACCGGCCGGCATGCAGGCGGAGTCTCCGGGGCCGCTGCCGGAAATCGTGCTGGCGCATCTGGACAAGAGTCACATCACGGTACACACTTATCCTGAGAGCCATCCAGACAATGGCATCAGCACCTTCAGGGTGGATATCGATGTCTCCACCTGTGGTCGGGTTTCCCCGCTGAAGGCGCTCAATTATCTGATTCACAGTTTCGAGTCCGATATCGTCATCATGGATTATCGGGTGCGGGGTTTTACCCGGGATGTGAACGGACAGAAGCACTATATCGATCATGCCATCACCTCCATCCAGAATTATATCGCCGAAGACACCCAGAAAACGTACCAGATGATCGACGTCAATGTCTATCAGGAAAACATATTCCATACCAAAATGATGCTGCGTAAGTTCGATCTGGAAAACTATATCTTCGCTGTCCATGACCGCCTTTCCGGGCAGGAGAAATCAGCCGTTCAGCAACGCCTGCGCAAGGAAATGGCGGAAATATTCCATGGCAGTAACTATACTCACCGCACATGAATTTCAAGCACCTCAGCAGACTCTTTTTTGCCGATGGCTGCGTTGAAAAAACTTGCTGTAGATTGCTACAGCGGCGTTTTTTCGCCTTGCCCTCAACAAAAAATAGCCCACCGAAATGCTAAAAATCCACATGCGAAGAGTATATCCCGTTATAACCACTGATTGAGCACGTAGGGCGGATAAGCGCAGCGTCATCCGCCGGAAACAGGCCGAGTGGCGGATGGCGCCGGGCTTTCTCCGCCCTGCAAGCGATTGCCGATAATTTGATAAAGCCTATGGAGCGGCTTTTCCCGGATTCCGCAAGCGCCATCCGGGCTGCATTTGAAATTTTTTCCGCAGGTATCATATAGAGAACAGTCGGCAGCCCGGATGCAGCGCCAGCGGAATTCACCGGAAACAGGCCAAGTGGCGGATGACGCTGCGCTTATCCGCCCTACCGCTCCGATTCCAGTAGCTGTCCGGGTCAGAAACGACGGATCTGGCCACTGATCAGGGTCACCGGATGCAGCACCTGCATGGCCAGGCCCCGCTGTTTGACGGCTGCGGCAATGTGCACGGCACAGCCGATATTGGAAGTGACCAGAAAATCCGGCTGCCAGGCACAGACTTCCCGCAGCAAATCATCGACTAAAGCCTGCGCCATTTCCGGATGTTCCAGCATATAGCTGCCGGCGGAACCGCAGCAGTGGCAAGCATCCGGCAACGGCAGCAGCTGTGCTTCGGGTATCATTTCCAGCAGTTGCAGCGCGCCGCGTTCCTGGCGCATGACATTTTTCAGGGAACAGGGGGAATGCAGGACGATTCTGGCCGGCAATGGCCTCAGTTCAATTTCGGCCAGCGCGTCCTGTTGCGCCAGAAACTGGCTGATATCGACGATCTTTGCGGCAAATCCGCTATGCTCATATTCCCGCAGAACACTGCCGCAGCCACTGGCGATGCTGACCACTGCGTTCAGCGCAAGACCATCGAATGCCTGTATATTGGTCCGGGCCAGTTTTTCGGCATAGTCGCCATCACCATGATGCAAATCCAGAGCCCCGCAGCAGGTCTGCCCTGCCGGCAGATGTACGTTGTATCCGGCGTGGTTCAAAACGGTAATGGCTGCATCTATTGTTGCAGGGTCCAGCAGTTCGCCGAGACAGCCTTTGAACAGGCCCACTTCTCCTTTGACCCTGTGCATCGTCCGATACAGTTTTTTTCTCGCCCCGCGCCGCTGGCCTGGCGCTGGCAGCAACCGGCCTATTTGCCCAGGCCTGATCCAATTGGCCAGGCCAGAAGCACTGTACAAAGCCAGGGCCTTTTGCGCTGCTCTGTTCAGGGGGCGCTTGTGGACCATGCCAAGCAGCAGCCTCAGCGCCATGGGTGTTCGTGTTGCAGGGGATGCCTGGGCGCGAAACCGGTCGATCAGCCGGCCATAGGGGACGTCGGCCGGACAAACCCTTTCACAGGCCCGGCACAACAGGCAATTATCGATGTGCGCCAGCAGTCTGGGCGATGCCGGCAGGGAATCACTGGCCCAGGCCTGAACCAGGGCAATGCGTCCACGGGGGGATTCATTTTCATTGCCGGTTTTATTGTAGGTCGGGCAGTGTGGCAGGCACAGCCCGCATTTGACGCAACGTTCCGCATCGGCCAGCAGATCAGCGGGCACGCTGCTGCTCGAGGGCTTCGATGATGGCGTGGTACTCATCCAGTTTGGGACGATACAGAAACAACGCCAGCAGGGAGAGCAGGCTGAAGATATATAAAGAATTGTAGTTATCGCCCAGGATAAACAGAATCAGCCCATAGATGCCCAATGATTCCGCCAGGCTGAGCGATACCAGCACGGTCGACAGATAGCGGGCGTTGGCCGGCGCATCGCCGGGCATGGTCTGATTCAGGCGCACCATGATGTGGCGCAGCAGATTGGTGATCGGGAAAGTGACGATGGCGACGCCATAGAGAATCGTCCGTACCAGCACCGGCGGTTCCGGAGCCAGGCCTGGACGGATTTGATCGGCAGCGAATTCGCAAAGCAGAACTATAATGGCCAGCATCATGACCATGCCGGCCAGAATAAGCCAATGCGGCAGCAGATCCGCCTGCAATCGTTGTGATGAATTTTGCATGTCGTTCAACTCTAGGTATCTTTTCGATCAGCAGCCATTTTATCTTTTTTCGGCGCCCCCGCGTTTGGCTGTATTTTGTCAATGATACGCAGATTGGCGCTTGAAATCAGCATTTACCTGTATTTCTGAACAGGTTCGGAGATTTGAACGGAACACCGGTAATCACGCGGAAAAAAGGTTTTTCAGGAAAGCGGATCAGTATTGGCTGG
>JAJRWJ010000049.1 GCA_024276805.1 Gammaproteobacteria bacterium | reverse complement strand
GGTAAAGATTTTTCCGTTAATTCGAATCACGGGAGAAATCTTGAAGCCGGCAACGATGCATCTGCCATCATTATCCTTCCTGATGCGAGGAAAATACTGAATATATTTGGAAAAGCGATGTATTTCAAAATAAACTGGTTCCCGTCCATCAATGACGGAAAGCAATCCGGCGCAAGGATGCGCTGACATAAACATCTCATGGATGGGGGAGGATGGATGCTGACAAACCAGTACAGCAGCATTTTTTACTGATGCCCAGGGACATAAGATTTACCTCAATATTTCAATAATTTGTAAGTAATGCGACGCATCAATGAAAAAGGGGTACTGTACCGGTAGCACGGCTGTTTTCAATCGATGGCTGTGTGATAAATTATTTATCATTATATTCAATTGCTTATAAAATAATTTAAGTATAAAAGGGAAACATGTGCTGCACTGGCGTTAAAATTCCTGTCCATCATTTTAATTTCTTGTCAGGTATTGTTGATGACACTCGATGTTTACTTATCGGTTTTTACCCTGATGTTGATTTCACTCGGAATCAACATGCTGGCGCTGGTAACCCGAATACCCTACACGGTGCTTCTGGTTTTCGCCGGCGCCTTTCTGGTTCCTCTTTCTGATATCGATGCCTTTTCATTTGTCACCAGCTTTCAATTGACGCCTGAATTGCTGTTTTTTATTTTCCTGCCGATTCTGATTTTTGAATCTGCCTACAACATCAATATTCGCAACATCGAGGAAAACAAATTCGTTATTTCGGTGCTGGCCGTCCTGGGGTTGCTGATATCAACTTTTTTTATTGGTTATGTAGGCCAATGGGCATTGCATCTCATTGGTTTCGAGATTCCCCTGTTAGTGACGTTGTTGTTTGGCGCGGCAATTTCCGCAACCGATCCGGTAGCCGTTCTGTCGTTGTTCAAGGAATATGGCGCACCGCACCGATTGACGCTGATTTTCGAGGGGGAAAGTCTGTTCAATGATGGTACGGCCTTTGCCATTTTTCTGGTGTTTCTGGATATCATGCTGTATGGCTTTCATGGCTCGACAACGATCATGCAAGGCTTTTTTTCATTTTTCACGATGATTTTTGGCGGTATTCTGTTTGGCCTGTTCATGGGCTTGTTGTTCTCCAAAATGATTGAATGGGTCAAAGGCCATGAACATCTGGAAATCACCCTGACCTTGCTGGTTGCCCATTTCACCTTTCTGTTGACGGAGCTGGCATCCGAAAAACTGGTGATTCATGGTCATCATATTCATTTATCCTCAATCATCGCCACTCTGGTGTCATCGCTGGTGATGGGCAATTTTGGTCGCTACAAAATGTCCTCCGGGGTGGAGGAATATATGGAGAAGTTTTGGGGTTATTTCGCTTTTCTCGCCAACTCGCTGGTGTTTCTTTTGATGGGTTTGTTGTTTACCCAGTTATCGGTCTCCTTGGACCTGACGTTAATGCCCATCTTGATGATGATGTTGGTGGTCGCCATTGCCAGGGCTGTTTCAATCTATTTTTCAATTGGCCTTGTCAACCGGATCAAATCCGAGGAAAGTATTCCCGCAAACTGGCAGCACCTGCTTGCCTGGGGAAGTCTGCGCGGCTCCCTGGCTGTGATCATGGTCTTGCTGATACCTGATGAGCTCAGCCTGCCCCACTGGAAATATGATTTTTCGATCAAGGAATTCATTATTGCCATTACCATCGGCAGTATCTATTTCACCCTGCTGGTCAAGGCGACCACGATCGGAAGAGTCATCCGCTGGTTGAAAATCGATGCGCTGTTGCCACATGAAAAAATGGGCTATTACAAAAGCAAGGCATTGGTTTACCTGACAATGATCGAGAGGTTGAAAACACTTTTCGAACAGCATGAAATCAACAAGCTGCAATATGAAGCGTTAATAACCGAATATCAGAAACTATACCAGCGAGCCTGTAAAAAATGTCAAAGTGAAACCCAGGATTCGAGTCATGTGATAGAAAATTTATTGCGAATATACACCTTGGCATTGCAGAAACGCGAACTGAAGGAAATCTTCAGGCGAGACGAAATCACTGAAGGCATTTACAAAAAAAACATGCTGATTCTGGAAACACAAACTGAGCACGTCGAACAGGACCGGCCTAAATTACATTCGCTCAATGCCTATTTCGAAACCTGGTTGGGACGAATTGGCAATGTTTTTCGTCGTTTCTTGCATTTGTCATCGCAAGAAAGCGATTCCAAGGAGCTTTATCTGTATTATCGCACGCAATTCAAACTGATCAATAAAGTACTGGATGAACTGGCTGAAATGAAAAACTCGCCTCTCATCGAGTTTTTCGACGATCCAAAGGCTTTGGCGAATGTCACAAAGATTTATTTGAAATTAAAGGAAATAAACATTAAGGAAATGCACAAGGAACTGCAGTCGAACAAAGAATTGCTCGATGAAATGAATGAGCAATCGGCAAAAGCGTTGCTGCGTATTACTCAGGCGGATACTATCAGGGATCTTAGTGAGCATGAAATAATTTCCAACAAGTTATATGTACTGCTGAGCAATGAAATGAATGATCCAAAGCTTGCGGATGGCGGTATCGATATTTAGCTGTCTGCCAGAAAAGTTTTGACACAGAAGAATTTTCTCAATGGTCATTTCCACCGGAAGCAGGCAAGGTGACGGATGACGCTGCGCTTATCCGTCCTACAGCGCTGTGGTTATAAGTAATTGACTGTTGAAACAATATGTACAAAACCAGCGGGAGAAATCCAGGTTGTTGCAACTTGCAAGCATCCCTCGAGATCCCTCTCAGGGCGAGCGCATATAAATCACTGTGAAAATAGCACATTAGCGCACCACCCGGATTCCGCAAGCTCCATCCGGGCT
>JAJRWJ010000447.1 GCA_024276805.1 Gammaproteobacteria bacterium | reverse complement strand
CAGCGGAATCCGGGAAACCCGCATCAACCCGACTAGGGTAATTTCCCAATGATAGTTCTCCTGATGAATTACCCTATCCTTTTGGTTTTCCATAATTTTATTTGCGCTCGTTCTGAGGGAAGAATTCTTGCTGGTTCAATGCCTGAATGACATGACGTATAATGCCTGGCAGTGAATAAAATATGCAGACAGGGGCCAGCAAAACCACATTAGGTGTTGCCGTCATGATAATCTGAAAAGTTTCTACGTCTGGCATTTGCAAGGCCGGCATCCAGTAAGTGAGTTAGACAAGTAATGATTGATTTTCCCAACATAGACCCTGTCGCGGTGGCGATAGGACCATTGAAGATACATTGGTATGGATTGATGTACCTGGTCGGCTTCGCCGGCGTCTGGCTGTTGGGCAAGCACAGGGTGAAGCGCCCGGATGCTCCTATCGAACCGGATGCCATCGACGATCTGGTTTTCTATGGTGCGATGGGGGCGATTCTGGGTGGCAGAACAGGTTATATTCTGTTTTATAATCTGCAGCATTTCCTGGCGGACCCGATCATCATCTTCAAGGTCTGGCAGGGAGGGATGTCCTTTCATGGCGGTTTGCTTGGGGTGTTCGTGGCGATGTGGCTGTTTGCCAGGAAACAGCGCTGCAGGGTTCTGCAGTTGATCGATTTTCTGGCGCCATTGGCGCCGGTCGGCTTGTTTGCCGGACGCATCGGTAATTTTATCAATGCCGAGCTCTGGGGCAAGACCACCGATGTGCCCTGGGGTGTGGTGTTTCCCAATGCCGGCCCGTTGCCCCGGCACCCTTCCCAGTTGTACGAGGCTTTGCTGGAAGGCCTGTTGCTGTTCGTCATCCTGTGGCTCTACACCAGCAAGCCACGGCCCTATATGGCACCCACTGGACTGGTGCTGTTCTGCTATGGCTGTTTTCGTTTTTTTGTAGAATTCTATCGGCTGCCCGATGCGCATATCGGCTACCTGGCATTCAACTGGCTGACCATGGGACAGCTTCTGTCGCTGCCGATGATCCTGCTGGGGGGAGGTATGTTTTTTATCGCTTATCGCAAACGGCATGAAACAGTATCTTGATCTGCTGCAGGACATACTGGACAACGGCACGCTGAAACAGGACCGTACCGGTACCGGTACGCTGAGCGTCTTTGGCAGGCAGATGCGTTTCGATCTGGCCGAAGGTCTGCCGTTGGTGACCACTAAAAAACTGCATCTCCCCTCCATCATTCACGAACTGCTGTGGTTTGTTTCCGGGGAAACCAATATCGGCTATTTACAGGAAAACGGTGTCAGTATCTGGGACGAATGGGCCGATGAACAGGGTGAACTGGGGGATGTCTATGGCAGACAGTGGCGCTCCTGGCCGGCGCCCGATGGCAGGAACATCGACCAGTTACAAAACCTGGTGGAGCAGCTGAGAAGCAATCCGGACTCGCGCCGGCATATCGTCAGCGCCTGGAATGTCGCCGCGATAGAAAACATGGCCCTGCCACCCTGCCATTATGTCTATCAATTCTATGTCGCAGATGGCAGACTGAGCTGCATGTTCAACATGCGTTCGGTGGACTGTTTCCTGGGATTGCCATTCAATCTCGCCAGCTATGCGTTGTTGACCTGTATGCTGGCGCAGCAGTGTGATCTGGTACCGGGCGAACTGATCTGGACCGGCGGGGATGTGCATCTGTACCTGAATCATCTGCAACAGACCAGACTGCAGCTGATGCGACAACCCTATCCCCTGCCACAACTGAAAATTCACAGAAAACCGGCAAGCCTGTTTGCCTACCGGTTCGATGACTTTCTGATCGAGGATTACCAGTACCACCCGCACATCAAGGCGCGTGTCGCCGTCTAGCCGAATCATGATTATCTCGATCAGCGTCGCCATGGGCAGTAACAGTGCAATCGGCATCGATAATAAGATGCCCTGGCACTTGTCCGCGGATCTGCAAAATTTTAAAAAAATCACCATGGGCAAGCCGATTCTGATGGGCAGAAAAACCTTTGAATCGATCGGCAGGCCGTTGCCGGGTAGAGAGAACATTGTCATCACCCGGAATCCTGATTACCGTCCATCCGGCTGCAGTGTCTATCACTCCATCGAGGCGGCATTGCTTGACTGCCAGGCCGAGGAATTGATGGTGATCGGCGGCGCCAGTTTCTATCAGGCCATGTTGCCGATCGCGGAGCGCATCTATCTGACCCGGATACACCAGGAATTCTCTGCGGATACATATTTTCCGGAGTTTGATATCACTGCCTGGCGGGAAGTTCAGCGTCTGGATATCAACGATGATGCCAGCGTCGGGTTTGCCTACAGTTTCATTGTTCTGGAAAAGAGAAATCCTATCGACGCTTGACTAGGTGTCAGTGATCAGGCAACTGGCAATAAATAACCCAGCTGGTGTAATCTAATTCTACCTGATTACCCACAAGCCTCAGCCATTCTGTAATTGATAATCACGTTCAATCAATGCCTTGTTATCACTGACATCCCGTGTTTAGTCTACAACACAGATAGACATGGTTGCCACGGTCAGCGTGGCAATCCATCCGGTAATGCTCCCGCGTTCCGTGACGCGGAGCGTCACTCCATGCATTCCCACGCAGAGCATGGCAACGATAAGGAACCCTCCTGGCGTCGGTATGACAGCATTTATAAGGTTTCGGCAACGCTGAGGGTCATACGTAATCAGGTAATTCCATAAAGAATTTCGACCGACCAGGAAAAATGCTTCAGTGCCAGTAAGATGTGAGGGGGGTTTATTGCTGTTTGCCTTGGTTCTGCGAGGGAGTTTTTCATGTTGCCATTGGAAAAAATAAAGAGTATTGTCAAGAATATGACCAAATAATAATAAATTCAGAGGCTTTTCAACAGCGAGGAAATGTGTCATGAAAAAAACAATAAACAGCAAGCGTCGGCGTTTTTTGCAATTTTCGGCACTGGGGGCTGCGGCTTCGGCATTTCCCGGTCTGCTGTCGGCACAGACGGGACAGGTCAAGAGTTTTCCAACGGCCGGTTTTCACCCGGACGTGGAAATTGAATTCATCGCGCGTAAGGCCTATATCGCCATTCTGCCAAATGGTCCAAACACCAATGTGCAGAAATATTATGCGAAGTTGTTGAAGGGGCCGAAACAGACGCTGGCGCCCTTGAAAGGCAATTATCTTGGTCCCATACTCAATTTTGAAAAGGGTCAGAAGGTCAGGATCTATTTCTACAATGGTTTGCGGGAACCTTCCATCATTCATTGGCATGGCCTGCATGTGCCACAGAAGAGCGATGGTCATCCGATGTATTCCATTGCCCCCGGCGAGCGCTTCGTGTATGAATTCGAAGTGGTGAATCGAGCGGGAACCAGCTTTTACCATTCCCATACCCATGAATTGACCGCGGAGCAGGTCTATAAAGGACTGGCCGGATTGATCAGCGTTACCGATGAGCAGGAGAGTGCCCTGGACCTGCCGACGGGTGAGTTCGATGTACCACTGGTGATTCAGGACCGGAGCTTTGATGGAAGAAACCAGCTGCGTTACGTCAGGGGCATGCATGGCCGGATGATGGGGTTCCTGGGTGAGAAAATTCTGGTCAACGGCAGGGCTGATATGTCATTTTCCGTCAAGTCCAGGGCCTACCGCTTCAGAGCGGTCAATGGCTCCAATTCCAGAATCTACAAACTGGGTTGGGATGACGGCACCCCGCTGACCGCCATAGGCACCGATGCCGGCCTGCTGGAGAAGCCGGAAACCCGGCCCTATATCATGCTCGCACCTGGAGAGCGTATCGATCTGTGGCTGGATTTCAGTGGCCGCAAGGT
>JAJRWJ010000446.1 GCA_024276805.1 Gammaproteobacteria bacterium | reverse complement strand
TTTTCGATCCCGACCTCGATGGGGGTCCCCGGCTGATAACCGACATCCTCGATCAGGGCATCGACATTGGCATAGGTATCGGGTACATCGCCAGGCTGCATCGGCAACAACTCCTTTTGCGCTGTTTTGCCCAGTTTTTCTTCCAGTATGGTGATGTATTTCATCAATTCCACCGGCTGCTGATTGCCGATGTTGTAGACCCGCCACGGCGCCTTGCTGGTGCCGGGATCAGGATCTTTTCCGGACCAGTCGGTATTGACCTGCGCCGAGTTGTCCAGGGTTCTGATCACGCCTTCGACGATATCGTCTATATAGGTGAAATCCCGGCGATGATTACCATAGTTGAAAACCTTGATCGGCTCCCCGTCCAGTATCGCCCTGGTGAACAGAAACAAGGCCATGTCCGGCCGGCCCCAGGGTCCGTAGACGGTAAAAAAACGCAACCCGGTAGTGGGCAATTGGTAGAGATGGCTGTAGGTATGGGCCATCAGTTCATTGGCTTTTTTCGATGCCGCATACAGGCTGAGCGGATGATCGACATTGTCATGCACGGAAAATGGCATGGCTTCATTGGCGCCATACACCGAACTGCTGGATGCATAGACCAGATGTTCAACCTGGTTATGCCGGCAGCCTTCCAGGATATTGGTGAAACCAACGATATTGCTTTCTATGTAGGCATGTGGATTGATCAGCGAGTAGCGCACGCCGGCCTGTGCCGCCAGGTTGACCACACGCTGCGGCTGGTGCTGGTTGAAAAGATCCGCCATGGCTTCCCGGTCGGCGATATCCGCATTGCTGTGCACATAATTATCATGCCCCTCGATGCGCTGCAGACGCGCCAGCTTCAGATTGACATCGTAATAGTCATTGAGGTTGTCCACGCCTATCACTTCGTCGCCCCGCTCGAGCAACTGCACAGCCAGATGATTGCCGATGAATCCGGCTGTTCCGGTAACTAGAATTTTCATGCGCTATAACCGTCCATCCACCTTGTCTTCGGGCAGGATATACTTGATATCGAAAAGCACCGAATTTGCTTTGCCCAGGGCGCGAATCCGATCCGCCCCCAGGTCCTTGAACTGCTGATGCGATACCGCCAGTACGACGGCATCGTACTGCCCATTGTCCAGCTTGTCGAGTAATTCGATACCATATTCGTCTTGCGCCTCGTGCCTGTCCACCCACGGATCATAGACATCGACCCGGGCATCGTATTCCCGGAATTCATCGATCATGTCGATGACCCGGGTATTGCGCAGGTCGGGACAGTCTTCCTTGAAGGTCAGACCCAGAATCAGAATATTCGCCTGCTGGATGTGCAGCCGCTTTTTCAGCATCAGTTTGATCACCCGGGAGACCACGTATTTGCCCATGTAGTCATTGATGCGTCTTCCGGAAAGAATGATTTGTGGATGATAGCCGACGGATTGTGCCTTGTGAGTCAGATAATAGGGATCCACTCCGATACAGTGTCCGCCGACCAGACCTGGTCGGAAGGGCAGGAAATTCCATTTCGTCCCGGCCGCCTGCAATACTTCCTCGGTGCTGATGCCCAGGCGATGGAACAACAACGCCAGTTCATTGATCAATGCGATATTGACGTCGCGCTGGGTATTTTCGATCACCTTCGCCGCTTCCGCGACACGAATGCTGCTGGCTCTATGCGTTCCGGCGACGATGATGCTTTTATACAGGGCATCGACAAAATCGGCTGTTTCCGGCGTCGATCCGGAAGTCACTTTCAGAATACTGGTGACCCGGTGTTCCTTGTCACCGGGATTGATGCGCTCAGGGCTGTATCCAGCATAGAAATTTTCATTGAAATTCAGCCCCGATGTCGCTTCCAGCACAGGAATACAATCCTCCTCGGTGGCGCCGGGATAGACAGTGGATTCATAGATGACCACGTCCCCTTCGTTCAGAACGGAGCCGATGGATTCACTGGCTTTCAACAGTGGCGTCAAATCAGGCTGTTTGTGTTTGTTGATGGGCGTCGGCACCGTGACGATGTAGACATTGCAGCCGCTGAGTGCGGCGATGGCATCGGCATATTGCAGCTGCCTGGCCGAGGCCAGCTCATCGGCGTCGACTTCCAGCGTGCTGTCCTTGCCTGCCTGCAGCTCGGCTATGCGCTGCCCATTGACATCGAAACCTATGGTTGGATATTTTTTGCCAAATTCCACCGCCAGGGGCAAACCGACATAACCAAGACCGATTATTCCAATTTTTGTATTATCCAGACTGAGCATCTCAATTTCCTGTTGTTGCTTCCAAATTTCGCGTTATGCAGACCGCCCGATGGCATAATAAGTCAGGCCATGCTGACGCAGCATGGCCGGTTCGTACATATTGCGCCCATCGAAAATCACCTTGTCCTGGAGCTGTTCCTGCAGCTGGTCAAAATCAGGGCTTCTGAATTGTTTCCATTCCGTGACGATGACCAGTGCATTGGCCTGCTGAGTGGTTTCCGCCTGCGTTTTGCAAAGTACCAATCCCGGCATATCAGGATATAGACGCCTGGCCTCCTCCCTGGCCTCCGGATCGAATGCCCGTACCTCAGCGCCGGCGGCAAGCAGCGCCTCCAGGATGACCCGGCTGGGCGCCTCGCGCATATCATCGGTATTGGGTTTGAACGCCAGCCCCCAGAGTGCGAATTTTTTACCCTGCAGATCGCCCTGATAATGTGTGTTGATTTTTTCCACCAGCCGGTGCTTCTGACGCTCGTTGACGTTTTCCACGGCCATCAACAATTCCGCCTGATAGCCTACTTCCCGGGCGGTTCTTTCCAGCGCCTTGACATCCTTTGGAAAACAGGAGCCGCCATAGCCGCAGCCCGGATAGATAAAACTGTAACCGATACGACTGTCGGAACCGATTCCCTGTCGCACATGCTC
>JAJRWJ010000048.1 GCA_024276805.1 Gammaproteobacteria bacterium | reverse complement strand
GGCGACGGCTTTTTTGTATTGTTTCAGCTGCTGATAGACGGCGGCCAGCTGGTTCCAGTATTCCTTGATATCGGGAAAATGGCGTATCATGCGCCTTAGAATCTCCGCCGCTGCCCGATAATTGTTCAGTTCATAATACAGGGCCAGATTGAGCTGATACCAGGATTGTACCGGTTTTTTGGATCTTTTGATGGCCTTCTGTATATAAGGCAGCGCTTTGCGGTATTGTTTCAACTGCGCGTAGGCATTGGCCAGCAGCACATAGAGTTCGGTATCGGGAGCTGCATTTTTGGCCAGCCAGGGCTCCAGAATCCGTACCGCCTTGCGGTATTGATCGGTCGCCATATACAGCTGTCCCAGATTCAGCAGGGCCTGCTGCTGCTGTTGCCCAGGCAGGATATTCAGGGCGATGCAGCGGGCCAGGGCGTCGGCGGCCTTGCCGTACTGATTCTGCAGCGCATACACGGAGGACAGGCTGCGCAGCACTGTTGCCTGTTCATAGCTGCCCGGTTCGACATCGGAGAGCAGTTTTTCCAGTTTGATCTGCGCCTGGCGATAGGCCTTTCTGGCAATCAGGTCTTCACTTTTCTTGAGCTGTTTGTACAGCCTCGGGGAGACCGTCGCAGGCTTGTCGGCAGTTGCCGCCCAGCTGGGTACTGGCGCCAACAATAGAGACAACAGAAACAAAGCTTGTGCAGCACCTGTTTTCCCTTGATGTTCAGTAGTGTTTGTAAGTAATTGGATAACATGCAGAACATTATGGATATGTGTGGCAAGACAAAATAGGTGCTGCACAGGCCGGAAATGGATCATTTGCTCAGTTTGAATTGCAGGACCTGGACGGCGCGCTGTTCGAAAGCTTCGCCGTCGATCACTTTGGGTTTGAACTTCCACTTGGCGATCGCACGCAATGCCGCGTGGTTGAAAATATCACTGGGCTGCGCGTCCACGACCACGGCATCCTTGACGCTGCCGGTTTCGCTGATCGTGAATTCCACTTTTACCCAGCCTTCGATGCGCCGCCGCGCCGCGCGCATGGGATAGCGCGGGGGAACCCGTACCAGCGGGATGACGTTGCTGCTGACCTTGCCGGCTCCCATCCGGATGCCTGAAAGCAGTGGCCCGGCAAAGCGTCCGGTCGACAGCGGGATGTCCAGGTTGGGCATGTCGATGGTGGGCGTATCCTGCTGCGCCACATGGGCCCGGGCCACCTGCATTTTCGGGGGGGGCGGTTGCTTCTTCGGCTTGGGTGGTTCCGGGCGTTTCCGGTCTTTGCTTTGCAGGCGGGTTTCCCGCTTTATACGGACAAACTCCACCATGCGGATATCATCGGTGGGTTTCAGCCCGGTCTGGTTGTTCATGGTCATATACTGCATCAGCCAGAACAGTCCCAGCGACACAGTCAGACCGAGCAGCAGCGCCAACAACAGGCGGGTCACTGTGATTCCGTCTCGGTGGCGATGGAGGCATTGCTGATGCCGGCCAGGCGCACCTGATCCATCACCTGCACCAGGACGTTGACATGGGTATCGCGATCCGCGGCAATGATCACCGAACCCAGCGGGTTTTCTGCATGCAGTCTGGCGACATTCGCCCTGACCGCACGGATATCGATGGCCCTTTTATCGATCCAGATTTCACCATTGGCCTTTATCGAGACGATGATATGCGCCCGTTCCTTGGTCTGAGCGGTCTGTGCGCTGGGACGATTAACATCGATGCCTGATTCCTTGACGAAAGATGTCGTGACGATAAAAAAAATCAGCATGATAAATACGATGTCCAGCATCGGCGTCATATCGATTTCCGGATTCTGCTCAATACTGGAGCGGCTGCTTCTGCGGCGCATGTTCTTCTCTTCAGTGAAATTTCAATAAATCGGCCAGCTTGTGGATTTCCACATTGACCCGGTCGTCTATGATTCTGCTGCAATACAGCCCGGCGATGGCGACTACCATGCCGGCCATGGTGGTGATGGTTGCCCGGGACACGCCGGAGGCCATGGCCCGGGCATTACCGGTGCCGGTCACGGCCAGCACATCGAAGACATGGATCATGCCCACGACGGTGCCCAGCAGTCCTAATAAAGGACACAGGGCGACCAGCATTCTGATCACCAGAAGGGATTTCTGCATTTCCAGTTTGGCCTCTGAAATTATGCATTTACGGATGGCAAAGGCCTGCTTCGAGTTCTTGTCGGCTTGTTGCCGCCATTGCTGCAGGTAACTTCTGCGGAGTTTTGGGTAGGTCTGATAAAAAAACAGAAAGCGCTCGAATATCAGCGCCCAGAGAAAAATGGAGACCAGCAGAATGACCCATAGCACGCTACCGCCGGCATGCATAAAAGTCCGGAGCGATTCCAGCAGCTGCATCTATTTTCCTGCAATGCGGCTGATCAGGCCCGCCGACTGTTCATCGAGGATCTACCAGGGTGCGGCTGCGGGAAGCCAGCAGACTGTGCAGGAACAACAGTGGGATGGCGACCATCAGGCCCAGCATGGTAGTGACCAGGGCCTGGGAAATACCGCTGGCCATCAGTTTCGGGTCACCGGTGCCGAACAGGCTGATGGTCTGGAAGGTTGCGATCATTCCTGTTACCGTACCCAGCAGGCCAAGCAAGGGCGCCACGCCAGCCAGCAGCTTGATCATCGACAGGCCTTTTTCCAGTTTCGGAACCTCCTGGGTGATGGCTTCGTCGAGCAGCAGTTCCAGATTTTCCAGATTTCCCGCCAGGCTTTGTTCGCTGGCCAGAATCACCCGACCCAGCGGGTTGTCGGCATTGGCCGTTTGTAAGTCGTGCAGCTGATGTTCCATTTTGCGGCCGGTACCATGCAGCTGTATCAGGCGCACCATCGCCACCACCAGGCCAATTGCACCAAGCAGCAGGATGATGTAACCGATGATGCCGCCCTGTCCGATACGCTCCAGCAGGTCCGGTTTTTGAATCAGCAGGCTGAGCAATACGCCGCGGGTCGGGTCGATGCCGATATCGGCGCGCTGCCCCGGTTTGGCGGCAATGAAATCCTCGGCCAGGTCGAGGTATCTGCTCTCGGGTTGCCGGGCAAGTTCCACCAGCTTTCCGGTTTCCGGCAGATAGCGCAGGTATTTGCCGTCACTTAACGCATTGAATGTGCCAATTCTGACGACCTGGGCTTTTTTCGGGTTGCCTGCCGCCTATAGAATTTCTGTGTCAAAGCGTACCACCTTGCCGGATTCGGTTATTTCCTGCAGCAGGTTGAACCAAAGTGTCTCCAGTTGATCGATGCTCGGCAGTGTCTTGCTCTTGGCGATTTGATCCAGTATCTGGCTGCGATTGGGCAATTGTGCCGATACCAGGGACTGCTGGACTTCCACGCTCAGATCCCCTGCGGCCTGTTTGGCGACCCCCAGCAGTTCACCCATGATGCCGCTGCGTTCGTCGAGCTCTGTTTCCATGGCGCTGAGCTCCTGCTCATTGGCGTCCAGTTGCGCCTTGAGCTTTTTGCTCAAGGCTTCCGCCCTGGCCTGCGCCGCTTTGGCCTCGGACAGCAGCTGCTGTTGCTGGTTTTTTTTCGCCAGGAATCGGGCCTCCCGGTCGCG
>JAJRWJ010000445.1 GCA_024276805.1 Gammaproteobacteria bacterium | reverse complement strand
TGTCCAGGGAGGAGGTGATGACTTTCATAGAGCATTATCTGGGCAAGCTGAGCCGCTGCATCGAGGATGTCAATATTCATTACCTGGATGGGGCTGTGGAACTGGATGTGATCATGCCGCAGGCGATCATCACGAATCAGCAGGATATCGAACAGATCAAAAGAAAATGCGCAGTGATAGAACAGGAAGTGGACAGGATTGCCAGAGTGAAGGTTTTTTTCAAGGTTTAAGCGATGGCAGTAGGCAAAAATGTACTGCCGGAACTGCAACGGGTTCCGGGAATAAAAATAGGCACGGCAAATGCCGGCATCAAACAGACCGGGCGCGATGATATTGCCGTAGTGGAACTGTGCGCTGGCGCCAGTTGTGCCGCGGTATTTACGCAGAATGCCTTTTGCGCCGCGCCGGTGCTGCTGGCCAGGAAAAATCTGCAAAAAAATCCGCGCTGGTTGCTGATCAATTCCGGCAATGCCAATGCCGGTACCGGAAAGCAGGGTATTCAGGATGCCCGGAGCAGCTGTGCCGCTCTTGCGGAAATGACCGGTACGCAGCCGGATTCCGTGTTGCCTTTTTCCACCGGGGTCATCGGCGAGCCCTTGCCTGTGGAGAAAATTACCACGGCGCTGCCGAAGGCGCTGGAAAAATTATCGGACAACGCCTGGGAGCAGGCCGCCCGGGCGATCATGACCACCGATACCTTTGCCAAGGGGAGCAGTCGGGCAGTGTCGATTGCCGGGCGGACAGTGACCATTACCGGGATTGCCAAGGGCGCCGGGATGATTCAGCCGAACATGGCGACCATGCTGGCCTTTCTGGGCTGTGACGCTAAAATTGCCCGGCCCTTGCTGCAGCAATGTCTGGAACAGGCCGTCGGGCAGTCCTTCAATCGCATCACCGTGGATGGTGATACTTCCACCAACGATGCCTGTGTGCTGATCGCCAGCGGCCGTTCAACGGCGCCGGAAATCACCGGTGAGTGCGGTCTTCGTGAGTTTGCCGGGGCTGTCCTGGAAGTCTGTCAGGATCTGGCCGAGGCGATCATCCGGGACGGGGAAGGCGCCACCAAGTTTATCCGCATCATCGTCAAGCAGGCGGCGAGCGAGCGGGAGGCGTTGCAGGTGGCCAAGACTATTGCCCATTCACCCTTGGTGAAAACGGCGTTTTTCGCCAGCGACCCGAACTGGGGAAGAATCCTGGCGGCGGTGGGCCGCGCCGGTATCACCGGGCTGGACATCGACAGAATCGTCATGTATCTGGGAGACGTCTGCATCGTCAGAAACGGCGGGCGCGCCGACGATTACCAGGAAGCGGACGGGCAGAGAGTGATGGACAGGGAGGAAATCAGCGTCACTGTCGATCTGGGCAGGGGGGGGATGAGTGGGCAGGTATTGACCTGTGATTTCTCCTACGACTATGTACGCATCAATGCCGAATACCGGACCTGATCAGGGGGAGCACGGCTCATCGGAGGTCATGCCCCTGCATGTCGCGGTCGGCGTGATTCGCAATCCGGCTGGAGAAATCCTGGTTGCACGCAGAAATGCCGCCGCCCATCAGGGCGGGTTGTGGGAATTTCCTGGCGGTAAAGTGGAAGCGGGCGAAACGGCACCGCAGGCACTGCGGCGGGAACTGCGGGAAGAGCTGGGCATCGCTGTTCTGCAGGCGCGGCCATTGATCAGGATCAAGCACGCTTATCCTGATCTGCGGGTGTTGCTGGATGTCTGGAGCGTGGAAGCATTTTCCGGTGTGCCGACAAGTTGCGAAGGCCAGGCGCTGCAATGGGTATTGCCTGAGAGACTTGTGGATTTCACCTTTCCGCAGGCAAACCAGCCGATCATCACGGCGGCCAGATTGCCGGAATATTATGCCATTCTGGAGGGTGATACCGTTGCACAGTTGGGCGATCGCCTGCCGGGACTGCTGCAGCGGGGACTCAAGCTGATTCAGTTGCGCGCGAAGTCATTGCCGCACAAGGGCATTCGGCAGTTTCTGGCTGTGGCCGGTCCGCTGTGCCGGCAGCATGGGGCAAGGTTGCTGGTGAATTCGGCGCTGTTGCCATTCATTCAACAGGCTGCCGACGGCGTGCATCTGAGCAGCCGGCATTTGCTGCAGTTGCCGGCGCGTCCGGAAGATACTGACTGGCTGGCGGCTTCCTGCCACAACCTCGAAGAATTACAGCATGCCGAGAAAATCGAAGTGGATTTTGCCGTTCTGGGGCCAGTCATGCCGACGGCTTCACATCCGGGCGCCAGGACATTGGGCTGGCGGCAATTTGCCAGTCTGGTGGAAAAAGTCAGTCTGCCGGTCTATGCGCTGGGCGGGATGACCCTGGACGATGTAAAAAAAGCCCGGCAGGCCGGCGCCCAGGGGGTGGCCGGCATCGGCATGTTTCAGGACTGATACCTCCGCCTCAGCGGTGCGCCGTGCAGCTGTTCAATCCGGATCCTCATTGTCAGGGGCGGGAAATACCGGTTCGCCCGGAATTCTTTTGGCTTCCATGGCCCATTCGCCCAGGTCGATCAATTTACAGCGCTCACTGCAAAAAGGTTTGTAGCGTTGCGTCTGCACCCAGGGAACCGGCTGACTGCAGGTCGGGCATTTGACCACATGAATGATCTTGTCGTTCATCAAAACAGGCAGCGGGTCAGTTCGAAGGGGATATCATGAGTGTTTTGCGCCGGTCGTTCACCGCCGCTGGATGGCGTCATGAAGCGTACCGTGAAACGGTGTTTGCCGCCGCTGATTTCAGCAAAACAGGGAATGGATCGGTCGATACCGACCCGCAGCAGCTGGTAGGGCAGGGAACTGTCCAGGGTGGCTTGATAAAATCCGGCCTCGGCAATTTCCTGTTTGCACGGGCTGCTCTGACGAATGAATTTCAGTACCAGGTCGATGGCGGTGCGAATATTGGCGAAGGGCCTGGTCCACTGTTGCATGTCCTTTTGCTGCCGCTTGTCATCCTGTTCCAGCCAGTAATGAAAGGCGGGCAGATCGAAGCAACAGGTGCCGCCGGGTATCGAACTGCGCTGGGAAATGCTCTGGAACAATTCGCTTTCCATCACGGCAATGCCTATCTTGCCATTCGAGGCATAGATGTTTTTGCTGATCTGGTTGAGCTCGGAGAGGATTTCCTGCAGTTTGCCGGTGTCGACGCCGTCGCTGCTGGCGATTTGATGCAGAATTTTCGAGTGGCGGTCCAGTTCCTTGAGAATTTCTGATTTGAGGTCATTGCGGCTGAAAATCGTCAGGATATCCAACAGAATGCTGATGGCGCCGCGTTTGTCCCAGACCGTTGCGCCGGCCAGGAAATGGTCCAGCTGCAGAAACAGCTGTTCCAGGCGCATGAAAACCCGGATTCGTTCGTTGAGCGGAAATTCGTAGTAAGTTGTCGTATTCACCAGCAAGGGTACCTGTCGCGTGGGAGCTTGGAGAGGGTGATCGGGTTGAAAAACAAGTTGGCGGAAAATTTGGAAAATCGTCCACGATGCCGAAAATTCACAGTGAACAGTCCGCCAGTACAGCGCCATTTTTGTACTGATGGCGGCAGGTAAAATATTTCCATCAATATTTCAATAGCCTGTAAGCAATATAGCTGATCAAGAAAAAATGGATGCTGTCCTGGGTACGTTGAATTTTCAAAAAACTGCCCTGCTTTAGGACAGCCCGTTAGTTCTGATTTTTTCCCAGGGAAAAATACAAATTGTGAAGCTTTTTGATGTGCTCTGCAAGTTTTGTTGTGTCGCCGGAATTGTCAATAATGTCATCGGCGGCGGAAAGCCTTTGTTCGCGGGGGATCTGACTGGCAATGATGGCTTTGATGGTGTCTTCGGAGTGCCGGTTGCGCAGTTTTACCCGGTTGATCTGTTGCTCGACAGAACAGTCTATAACCAGGATGCGATCGACAAAATGCTGCATTTTCGTTTCCAGCAGCAGCGGTATGCAGAGTATTACATAGGGATAATGCAGGGTTTGCAACATACGCTGCATTTCCGCATAGACCAGCGGGTGCAGAATTGCTTCCAGCTGTTTTTTATAATCCGGTCGGGAAAAAACCAGTGATCTCAGTTTGTTGCGATCCAGGGCGCCATCGGCAGCGAGTATGTCGGGGCCGAATTGTCTGGTTATCTGCAGCAGGGCTGGTGCGCCGGGTTTCACCAGGGCATGGGATATCCGGTCGGCATCGATCACCGGTGCGCCCAAATCCGCAAATAAATTGGCCGCGGTGCTTTTGCCGCAGCCGATACCGCCGGTCAGGCCTACTTTGAGCATGCAGAAAATGCCCCTAAATGCCGGTGTATTGCAAATACAGCTGATTGATTCTGTCACCCCAGAGCATGGCCAGCCAGCCGGCTGCGGCCAGGTACGGGCCGAAGGGGATGGGTTTGGCGTGATCGTGTTTCATGAATGCGATCATCGCGATGCCAACCACGGCGCCCACCAGTGAGGAAAGCAGAATGATGACCGGCAGCAATTGCCAGCCCAGCCATGCGCCCAACAGGGCGAGTAGCTTGAAATCGCCGTAGCCCATGCCTTCCTTGCCGGTGAGCAGCTTGAACGCCTGATAGATGGTCCAGAGACTCATGTATCCGGCGCTGGCGCCGATGATACTGGCTTCAGGTGATGTATACAGGGAAAACAGGCTCAGCAGCAATCCCAGCCAGAGCATTGGCAGCGTGATGTCGTCGGGCAACAGTTGATGATCGATATCGATGACGCTGAGGGCGATCAGGGACCAGGTCAGCAGCAACGCGAACAGTGTCTCGCAGCCATAGCCGAAACGCCATGCGACCAGCGCCGAGGCGATGCCGGTAAAGGCTTCGATGATCGGATAGCGAATGGCGATGGGGGCGTGACAATGGGCGCATTTGCCGCGCAACAGCAGGTAGCTGATGACCGGGATGTTTTGATGAGCACGGATGGGCGTCTGGCAATGCGGACAGCGGGAACCCGGCTGATTCAGATTGAAGGTTTCCGGTTCGGCGTCTGGCGCTTCCATCTCCAGGAATTCATGGCATTGTTTCCGCCAGGACTTTTCCATCATGATCGGCAGGCGGTAGATGACGACATTGAGGAAGCTGCCAATCAGCAGGCCGAGGATGCCGGCCAGGGTAATGAGCAGGGTGGAGTTGCTTTGTAAAAGGCTGGCAAGAGACATTTACTGGTTTTCCATGGCGAGGGTTGGTGGGTTCTGCTTCTTTTGCGGTCGGTGATCCGGTATTGGTTTGTTTTTCAGGTCTGCACTGCATCGCTGCGCGTTGGCCCTGCACAGGCAATCATAGCATGATGAAGCCGGCAATGTCGGGGCAGGCAGAACAGCGCACGAGGCAATGCATGGCGATAGACATTCTTCACGGACAATAGCTGGATAAACGGCACTGTATGGTCAGCAACGGGCTGCGGCAATGGTTCTGTCAGGGCAGGTAAGCCGGGCAAGTCAGCGCGAATACCGTTCCGGCTTGCGTTGGAGGTGGGTATTGTGGGCTGGGCCCTGTATGGCCACCTTCCTGTATAGTGTCTTCAAACGACCGCGCCCAGTTTAAAGATCGGCAGATACATGGCGATGATCAGTCCGCCGATGATTACCCCCAGGATGGACATGATCAGAGGTTCCATCAGACTGCTGAGGTTGTCGACTGCATTGTCCACCTCTTCTTCGAAAAAATCGGCCACTTTCGACAACATGCTGTCGATGGAGCCGGATTCTTCGCCGATGGCGACCATTTGGATGACCATATGCGGAAAAAGCTTCGCCTGCTGCATGGAATATTGCAGCTGTTGCCCGGTCGATACATCATCACGCATTTTCAGAACGGCATCGGCATAGACGATATTGCCGGTCGCTCCGGCAACCGAAGCCAGTGCTTCGACCAGAGGCACGCCGGCTGCCGACATGGT
>JAJRWJ010000004.1 GCA_024276805.1 Gammaproteobacteria bacterium | reverse complement strand
TTTCCAGCGGCCATTTTTGTCATCTAAATACCCAAGACGCAATGCAACTTTTCGTTTTTGTATCAATTCTTTATGGAATGAGTTTCTGAAAATAGCAGAAGGTGATTTTGATAAATCAACTGATTTGTTTGTTAGTGGGTGATGCAATTTTTTCTCAATAGGCGGGCAATCGTAAAAAAAGATACGATATAAACATTCATCAGAATTTTTTTCTATGTGTTTTACACAATGTGTCCAAAGATTGGTAGCGACTTTTGCAGGATCAGATGAGTTTTCTTTGCCAAAGAAAGAGTGATGTCGATGCAGATAAAAGGCTCCATCGACAAGAATTGCCGTTTTCATGTCTTTTTCTATCTTGTAGGAATAAAAAAACCCAGAGGATCGGCATTACCAGCAATTGTTTTGGTAAGCTTACTTGCTCTGGGTTGTGTATAAAAAAGATTGTATACTATGGACTCTATTTGTCAAGACATTCAACCCCTAAACCACCCGCCCCTCAAACTCCGCAATCAACTCCCGCACCATCGGCACCAGTTCCGGTGGAATTTCCATTAATTTCCGATTTTGCGCGTTGAATGCCGGCTTGTTAAGCCGGGGTTCATAATGATTCAGTATTCTTGCAACATGTTCGGCGTCCCAGCCCCTGGGATATTCATTTTGCTGCATATATTTTCCTCCTCCTATGACGATTATGGCAGGTTGGGATTGATCAATCCCAACCTGCATTTTTTTCAGTAATAATCTCAATCCCAACTCAAGGCGCCGCCGGTCTGGTACTCGGTGACCCGGGTTTCAAAAAAGTTCTTTTCCTTCTTCAGATCCAGTACCTCGGACATCCACGGAAACGGGTTGCTGACGCCGGGGTATTGCTCGGGGAGGCCGATCTGGCTGCAGCGGCGGTTGGCGATGAATTGCAGGTAGGCCTGGAACATCGAGGCATTCAGGCCCAGCACACCGCGCGGCATGGTGTCGTAGGCGTATTGGGTTTCGATTTCCACGGCATCGCGGATCATCGAGACGATGTCCTGCTTGAAGGCTTCCGACCAGAGTTGCGGATTTTCCAGTTTGATCTGATTGATGACGTCGATGCCGAAGTTCATGTGCATGGATTCGTCGCGCAGGATGTACTGGAACTGTTCCGCGGTACCGGTCATCTTGTTGCGCCGGCCCATGGACAGCACCTGGGTAAAGCCGACGTAGAAGAAAATGCCTTCGAAGATGACATAGAAGGCGATCAGCTCCTTGAGCAGCTTCTGGTCATTTTCCGGGGTGCCGGTGTGGAAGTGCGGGTCACTGAGATGCTGGGTGAAGGGCAGGGCCCATTCCGCTTTTCTGGCCACCGATGGCAGTTCCCGGTACATGTTGAAGATCTCGCCTTCATCCATGCTCAGGGATTCCACCACATATTGGTAGGCGTGGGTATGCACGGCTTCCTCGAAGGATTGCCGCAGCAGGTATTGGCGGCATTCCGGATTGGTGATGTGCCTGTAAACGGCCAGCACCAAGTTGTTGGCCACCAGGGAATCGGCGGTGGAGAAAAAGCCCAGATTGCGCTTGATGATGGTGCGTTCGTCTTCGGTCAGGCCGTCGGCGCTTTTCCACAAGGCGATGTCCGCGGTCATGTTGATTTCCTGCGGCATCCAGTGGTTGGCGCAGCCGTCCAGATATTTTTGCCAGGCCCAGTCGTATTTGAAGGGCACCAGCTGGTTGAGGTCGGCGCGGCAGTTGATGATTTTTTTATCGTCAACCTGGATGCGCTTGGCGCCCATCTGGATGTCTTCCAGGCCGGTGCCCTGCAGAAACTCTTCGTCGGCATCGGCAGCCCGCCGTGCCGCCGTGCCGCTGTCGGGATCCGGGTTTACCGTGGGCGCGGCGCCGGCGGTGCGCATGATGTCCTGATTGTCCTGCAGGCCCATGCCCGGCCGGACTTTGGCCGGTTCCGCAGGGGCAGGTTCGGTTGGCTGTAATTGTGCCAGGGGATCGTCCCAATTCAGCATGATTTGTTCCTTTCCTGAAATAGTTGGTTATGGTGGCCACGCATCGCTATTCGGCTTCTGGAATTTCATCAGGCCAGCCCTCTCCATCGGGAGAGGGCGGTTGTTCAAGGAATTTCGATGTGTGACAGATATCTATAAAGCCCGCGTTACTGGCAGGCTTCGCATTCCGGGTCGATGATGGAGCAGACCTTGGCGCTTTCTGCTTCCACCGGCACGGCGTTCAGCTTGCCATCGCCATCGGCCAGGGTGCTTTTTTCCACATGGGTGGCGCCCATGCTGCGCAGATAGTAGGTGGTTTTCAGACCGCGCAGCCAGGCCAGTTTGTACAGGGCGTCAAGTTTTTTGCCATTGGGCTCGGACAGGTACAAGTTCAGTGACTGCCCCTGATCCAGCCATTTCTGGCGTCTGGATGCCGCTTCGATGAGCCAGCCCGGCTCGATTTCAAAGGCGGTCGCGTAGAGCTGCTTCAAATCCCCGGGGATACGGTCGATACGCTGTATGCTGCCGTCATAGTATTTGAGATCGTTGATCATCACTTCGTCCCAGATACCGCGCTCTTTCAGGTCGTTGACCAGGTAGGGGTTGACCACGGTGAATTCCCCGGAAAGATTGGATTTGACGAACAGGTTCTGGTAGGTCGGTTCGATGGATTGCGACACCCCACAGATGTTGGAGATGGTTGCGGTCGGAGCGATGGCCATGGTGTTGGAATTGCGCATGCCGACGCTTTTGATGCGCTGCCGCAGGTTGTCCCAGTCGAAGGTTTGCGAGCGGTCCGTCTGCAGGTATTTGCCGCGGCTTTGCTGCAATAATTCCAGGGAATCGATGGGCAGGATACCCTGCTGCCACAACGATCCGGCAAAGCTGGCATAACTGCCACGCTCTTCGGCCAGGTCGGTGGAAGCCTTGAGGGTGTAGTAGCTGACCGCTTCCATGGTGCGGTCGGCGAATTCGATGGCCTGCTCCGATGCATAGGCGATGCGGCTTTTGTACAGACTGTCCTGAAAGCCCATGATGCCCAGGCCGACCGGACGGTGGCGCAGGTTGGCGCGGCGCGCCTGGGGAACGCTGTAGAAGTTGTAGTCGATGACATTGTCCAGCATGCGCATCGCGGTATTGATGGTTTGTTCCAGTTTGCGCATATCCAGGCCGTCTTCATTGACATGTGCGGCCAGGTTGATCGAGCCCAGGTTACACACGGCGATTTCACTGTCCGAAGTGTTCAGGGTGATTTCTGTACACAGGTTGGAGCTGTGGATGACACCGGCATGCTGCTGTGGCGAGCGCAGGTTGCAGGCGTCCTTGAAGGTCATCCAGGGGTGACCGGTTTCGAACAGCATGGACAGCATTTTGCGCCACAATGTGTTGGCCGGCAGGCGTTTGAAGTTCCGTATTTCGCCGCGATCGGCTTTCTCTTCGTAGCCGACATAGGCTTTTTCGAAGGCGGGACCATACAGGTCGTGCAGGTCGGGAGTTTCCTCCGGAGAGAACAGGGTCCACTGTCCTTCCTCGGCAACGCGCTGCATGAACAGGTCCGGGATCCAGTTGGCGGTGTTCATGTCGTGGGTGCGGCGCCGGTCGTCGCCGGTGTTCTTGCGCAGATCCAGGAATTCCTCGATGTCCAGGTGCCAGGTTTCCAGGTAGGCGCACATGGCGCCCTTGCGCTTGCCGCCTTGGTTGACGGCCACCGCGGTATCGTTGGCCACCTTCAGAAATGGCACGACACCCTGAGACTTGCCGTTAGTGCCCTTGATATGGGCGCCCATGGCGCGCACCCGCGTCCAGTCGTTACCCAGACCGCCGGCGAATTTGGAGAGCATGGCGTCGTCCTTGATAGCGCTGAAGATGCCGTCCAGGTCGTCGGGCACGGTGGTCAGGTAGCAGGAAGACAATTGCGGACGCAGTGTGCCGGAATTGAACAGGGTCGGGGTGGAGCTCATGAAAGCGAAACTGGACAGCAGGTTGTAGAATTCGATGGTGCGGCTTTCCCGGTCGATTTCATTGATCGCCAGGCCCATCGCGACGCGCATGAAAAAGGCCTGCGGCAGTTCGAAGCGGGTTTCCCCATGGTGGATGAAATACCGGTCGTACAGGGTCTGCAGGCCGAGATAATTGAACTGCAGATCGCGTTCCGCGACGATCGCCTTTCCGAGTTTCTGCAGGTCGTATTGCTTCAGCGTCCGGTCCAGCAGTTCCAGTTCGATGCCGCGCTGGATGTAATCGGCAAAATATTCCGCATAGCGTTCCTGCATTTCCTGTTGTGTCGCTTTCAGGCTGCCGTTGCCGATGAAGGTCAGTGCTTCCTCGCGCATGTTGTCCAGCAGCAGACGGGCGGCGACGAAAGAATAATTCGGTTCTGTTTCTATCTTGGTGCGGGCGCTCATCACCAGCGTCGGCGCTATGTCTTTTTCCGGAACGCCGTCGAACAGGTTGCGCAGGGTCTCCTGGAAAATGAGTTGTTCATCGACATTGTCGAGATCCCGGCAGGCCTCTGCGATGATTTCCTGAAGTCGTTGCTGGTTCAATGGCCTGCTGCCGCCGTCATCGGTGGTTACCTGCAGTTGCAGAGTCTGATCCACATTCTGCTGCTGCGCTTCGGCGCGCAGCCGGGCATGCTCTTCGCGGTACAATACATAGGCGCGGGCGACTTTGTGGTGGCCATTGCGCATCAATGCCAGTTCCACCTGGTCCTGGATATCCTCGATATGCACGGTGCCGCCGCTGGGCAGGCGCCGGGTCAGCGCTGTTTCCACCTGGCTGCTCAGTTCCGCGACGGTTTCATGAATGCGGCTGCTGGCGGCGGCATTGCCGCCTTCGATGGCGAGAAAGGCCTTGGTGACGGCGACGGTGATTTTTTTCACATCGAAGGTCGTCACCTTGCCGTTGCGGCGTATGACGCGCACCTCGCCGGGTGCAACCGATTGTATTTCGGCTGTGCTGGGGATAGTTTCGGGCGCTGCCGGGTGAATGATGTTGTTGTTGGGCGATATTGATTCGGTTTCCATGGCTCCTCCGGAAAACAAAAATAGCGAGAGTCAACCTGTCCTGTTCCTAAATACGGCTCGGGTGTTTCGAGACATGTAACAGTCCTGATCCATTCTGGCTGCTGGTGATGATATTAATGACCGGGTTTGGTGCGACACAAAAGCATCTGGCGCTGCCTCCCTCAAAGTGCTGGTTTCTGCTGCACAGAGATCATGCAGGCGCGCCTGGAGAGAGCAAAAAGGCAAATTTGTGACGCACTGCAATTATACATCATCTTGTGGTTTTGTCTTGTTGAAAACGCTATATGGTGTGTTTATGTTGTATTCTGCCTGTGGATAAGCTGTGTGTGAAAGGCCGAATCTGTTGTTAATTCAGTAGCTTTTAAGAGCAGGAAAAAAATTTTCGCAGACTGGTTTTTTTGCCAGTTTCCGGGTGTTATTGGGCGCACTATCTGCCAGTCGGGGGGGGGACAGATTGCAAGTAGATTTGCAGCACAATTTTTGCTCCCATGTCCCTGGGCGGCGTGGGTTGAATGTGCGACCAAATGCGCTTGTAAGTGCGTGGATTGGACGCAATTGCTGGTAATGCTGCCGGCATTTTCCGGTAAATTTGTAGCAATGGCCGCGATTACCCTGATCCAAGGCCAGTGATTTCTTGCCGGCTGCCCCAGGCATTGTTGTAGAATGGTGGCGCATTGGGGAGATCAATAAAAACAATAATGAAACATAAATCAGAATCCTTTAATTTCTATACCATTACTGAATTTATCAGGCGTTTTTTGCCAAATTCCCAGGCCGTCGCTCTGGCTTTGATTTTAATCGTCGGCTTTTTGCTGATCTATTTCTTGCTGGATCTGCTGTTGCCGGTTTTTGTCGCCATCGTCCTGGCCTATCTGCTGGAAGGTCTGGTGGTCAAGGCGGAAAAGAAAAATATGCCGCGCCTGCCGGCGGTGCTGATGGTTTTTACCGGTTTCTTGGCCGGCCTGGGATATTTACTGTTTATCCTGATGCCAATCCTGTACAGCCAGACCATGCAGCTTTTTCAGCATATTCCCGATATGATCCAGGCAGCCGAAATTCAGGTGATGCGGCTGCCGGAAATGTATCCAAAATATATATCGCAAGACAAGCTCAGGGTGTTCATGTTCACCATTCAGGATGAAATGCTGAAATACACCCAGGATCTGTTGTCGGTGTCCGCCGCATCGGTGGTCGGTCTGGTGACGGCGATGATTTATCTGATCCTGGTGCCGATGCTGGTGTTCTTTTTTTTGAAGGACAAGGACCGTATTCTGAGTTGGAGTGTCCAGTTCCTGCCCAGGGAAAGGCGTTTGACGTTGCATGTCTGGCGGGAAGTGGATATGCAGATTGGCAACTATGTGCGTGGCAAGGTGATAGAGATCGTTATCTTATGGACCGCCAGCTATATCACCTTTGAATTGATGGATCTGAATTATGCGATGTTGCTGGCGGTTTTCATGGGTTTGCAGGTCATTATTCCCTATGTCGGCGCGACATTGGTGACTTTTCCGGTGTTGGGCGTCGCCTATTTTCAATGGGGATTCACGGACAATTTTATGTACGTACTGGCCGCCTATGCCATTATCCAGGTCATCGATGGCGTGCTGCTGGTGCCGTTGCTGTTTTCCGAGGCGGTCAATCTGCATCCCGTCGCGATTATCGTGGCGATTCTGTTTTTTGGCGGCATCTGGGGGTTCTGGGGGGTATTTTTCGCGATACCGCTGGCGACTCTGGTGAAGGCGGTGTTGAGTGCCTGGCCAAAAATCGGTGAAAGAAGCCTGGATTCCAATTATTGATCAGGCGCCCGGGAGTGGGAGACTGGTGCTTTAACGTTTTTCAATTGCAGAAAGGTTGACAGACCCCTCCATGTTTCTTCCCCCCGTGATTGTTGTCAAAGAGGGGTTCAGCAGTGCAGTGATCTCGGTAGGCTGGATAAGCGCAGCGCATCCGGCAAACCACACTCCACGCCGGATGCGCTGCGCCTGGCATCAAAGATTATCCGATGCAAAATCGGCCAGGCGGGAGCGTTCACCACGCTTCAATGTGATGTGGGCGCCGTGTTCCCAGGATTTGAAGCGGTCGACGATATAGGTCAAACCAGACGTAGTCGGGGTCAGATAGGGAGTGTCGATTTGTGCGAGATTGCCGATGCAGATGATTTTCGTGCCCGGTCCGGCCCGGGTGATCAGGGTCTTCATCTGTTTCGAGGTCAGATTCTGCGCTTCGTCGATGATCAGGAAACGGTTCAGAAAAGTCCTGCCGCGCATGAAGTTCAGCGATCTTATCTTGACCCGGTTCATGAGCAGATTATGCGAGGTATCCTGTTCCCATTCAGTATGGCCGGCGCGGCTGCCGAGCAGTTCCAGGTTGTCCATCAGCGCCCCCATCCAGGGCGCCATCTTTTCCTCTTCGGTGCCTGGCAGAAAGCCGATGTCTTCTCCAACCGGTACCGTTTCCCGGGTCATGACGATTTCCTGGTAGGTTTTATGTTCTATGGTCATAATCAGGCCGCTGGCCAGGGCGAGCAGCGTCTTGCCGGTCCCGGCCGTGCCCAACAGGGTCACGAAGTCGATCTCTGAATCCAGCAGGACATTCAGGGCAAAATTCTGTTCCCGGTTTTTCGCGGTGATGCCCCAGACGTTGTTGTGCGCCGTACGATAATCCCTGGCCAGCTCCAGTACCGCTTTTTTGCCGTCACAGCGGCGCACGATGGCCTCGAAACCGGAGTCGTCTCCCATGTACAGGTATTGATTGGGATACCATTCGGAAACCAGCGGTCCTGTCAGTTTGTAGAAGGTTCGGCCATGCTCCAGCCAGGATTCCATTTTGCTGCCATGGACATCCCAGAAATCGTCGGCCAGAGCAGTTGCCCCGCTGTACAGCAGATCGATATCTTCCAGAGTCTGATCGTTGTGGTAATCTTCGGCATGTATCTGCAGGGCCGCCGATTTGATGCGCATGTTGATATCTTTCGATACCAGGATGACTTTGCTTTCCGGCAGTTCCCGGGTGAGCGCCAGAACGACGTCGAGAATGGAATTGTCGGCAATGTCGCCGGGCAGGCCTTCGGGGAGCAGCGATGACAAATGCCGGGTCTGGAAAAACAGCCGTCCGGCATATTCATCGTTGGTCTGCGGGGCATGTACAATGCGTGACAGCGGAATGCCGTCGGCGATATTTTGCTGATCGGTGCCGGAGATCAGTTCGTCCAGGAAACGGCTGACCTGTCTGACGTTGCGCGCCACTTCGGAAATACCCCGCTTGGCGTGATCCAGTTCTTCCAGCACGATCATCGGGATAAAAATATTGTGTTCCTTGAAGTGAAACAGCGCGGTGGGGTCGTGCATCAGCACGTTGGTGTCAAGGACGAACAGTTTTTTACCGGGTATATCCGTGATGTTCATGGGGTGAGTCAACTCTCCTGTGCATCCAGTTCCTGCAATTTCTGCAGCACTTCCTGGACATGGGTTTTCACTTTCACTTTTCGCCATTCGTGCTGCAGAATTCCCTGCGCGTCGATCACAAAGGTGCTGCGTTCGATGCCCCGTACCTGTTTGCCATACATGTTTTTCAGTTTGATGACGTCGAACAGATGGCAAAGCTTTTCATCCTGGTCCGAGAGCAGGTCGAAGGGCAACTGGTGCTTGTTCCTGAAGTTTTCATGCATCTTGACGCTGTCTCTGGAAACGCCCAGGATGACGGTATTCAACTCCTGGAATTGTTCGTAGTGGTCGCGGAAATCCTTGCCCTCCTGCGTACAGCCGGGAGTATTGTCTTTCGGATAGAAATACAACACGACATTTTTACCGGCATAGTGGGAAAGGCGAATGTTTTTTCCTCCAGTCGCCGGAAGTTCAAAATCTGGCACAGCTTTGCCTACGCTGATTTGGCTCATGACGGTTACCTATCTTTTTATGGGTTCCAGAATGGCGTCAATGTTCAATTGATCGCAGAAATCGAGAAATTCCTCGCGCAGGGAGAGCAACTGTGTTCCAGCCGGGATGAACAACACAAATTTGGTGGAAAAAACCTGGGTTTGAAGATACGCCGCCTGATAACTGCTGCCGGTCATTTCATCGATGATGATGTTGCGCGCCGTCAGGAAGGTGAGGATATCCTGCAGCAGTCCGTCCTGGTAGATGGAGACCGTCTCCAGGGAGTAGGGCAGCAGTTCCTTGTTCTGGCTGTGGCTCTCCGGGCGCAGTTTGTGGATGTTGATATGCAGCTGGGTTGTCAGCAGTTCCAGCGTCGTTTCCAATTTGGCGATGTGATTCCAGTTGCTGTCGATCAGCAGATGCGCCGCAGTGACATTGGCCAGACGGGAGCTGCGTATATCGACGATTTTACATTGACATTCGCTGACAGCACGAATTATTTCCGGCAGGAAATTGGTCTGATTGGCGCCCAGGGCGGTAAGAGCAAGTTGCATGGGTTGGGATTATAGTTTTTCTGCAGTTTATCATCAATGACCAGCATAAAACAGTTTGGCCCGGAATCAGGTGATGAGAGAATTACCTTCGCAGCGCATGCCCTGCATTGAATAATCCGGCAAAGCAGAACTATGGCGGTAATATATTATGGCGGTAATATATAAAGACCTGGATATGCCGGCAGCCCGGCACTTTCACGATTCGTGAAAATGCTGTTGCCTGGCCAGGTATCCCGGGTTTTTCCAACTATGACGTTATTTGCGACAATGATTTTCTGGGCATTTTTTGCAGTGAGAAGCTGTGCCGTTCCGAAGCGATCAGACACGATGGTATTGCCCGTGATGAGAATCCGATTTGTCTGGTGTGGCAGCTCAGCACTGTTGACCTCCAGTCCGTAGCCAATGATATCCCAGTTGGAACTGAAAGGTCCCTCTCCCAGTAAACTATCGCGGATCAACAGTTCGCCACCTTCGGGAATATCCACTATCCGGCTGTCTTCCGAATTTATCGAAGCGAGCAGCGAATTTTCAATAATGGTCACACGGCTACGTGATTTCAATTCATGACCTTGGTTTGCTGCACGCAGACTCCAGGAGCGCCGGAAATAGAGTTCACCCGAATTCGTATAGACGTTGTGTCCATAATTTCCTGGCTGATAGCGACCACTGTCATGAATAAAGCTGTCCTCGATGACAACTTTGCCGCCTTTGTGACCAGTCAGGACCCCCATTTGACTTTCGTGAAAATGCACACCTCGCAATGTAAAACTTCCCCAATCCTGCCTCAGACAAGCGCCGTTACCGCTGGATACAACGACTCTGGAGCACTCCAGGCCTTCGACCAGCAGATTTTCCCCTTGTAGAACCAGAGCGCCCTTGCCGTCGGCGGCAGTTTCTGTCAGATGTGCGCCAGGTTCGGCCAGAATTGTCATGTCATCGACCCTGATTGTTCCAGCCTGCCGGTAAATACCTGTCGACAATAAAATCAGATGACCGGATTGCGCGTTGTCCAGCGCCTGGTCGAGGCGGAGTGTATCACATTCCGGTGGTTTATCAGGCCCCGGACAGACGCGCGTAAAATGATCAGGCAAGACCGGCAGCAGAACATGGCGATTGAAGGCGAAGCGCCAGCCGGTCCGTGATTCTGTCAATTCACCGCCAACCAGGGTTACCCCGTCGATTAGCCCATTGCCTTTGGCGGGGTTACCAGATGCCAGTAAGGAAAATCCGGATGCGAATAGATTGCGCAGCTGCAATGCCGAGGCGGTATGGTTTACGTTGATGGGGGCAGGGCAGGCGTTTGCTTGACAAATGCCGCGCATGACCAGATCAGTAATGGCCCAGTATTCGCCAGAAATGTCCAATCCGGCGCCCTCCTGAAACTTCAGGATCACCCGATCGATTGCTTTGCCCCGCAACACAATGGGGGTGTTTGCCGTACCCGAGGCTTCTGCGCCAAGGCGCATGCCGGCAGGGACAAGATAAGTTCCTGGAGCCAATACGATTTCCTGCCCCGGGTTGGCTGCCGACAATGCTTTCTGCAAAGCTTCCGTGGAATTTACCGTAACCTGCTGCAATGGAGGTCTGGGTGCAATTTGAAAACGCGTCGTTTGGTTCAGGCTGATGGGTTCACCATCTATCGTATAGCGGGGGGTGGTGTCACGACGTAGTTGATTTGCACCTATGCCATTCCAGCGGGGCAGATTGAAGCCAAGCTTGGCATCCAGATAAATCGAAGGATCAGCCAGCAACCCGCTGGAAAACAGGCCGATGCGCATGAAATGGCCCAGGGCAGGCGCTTTTTTTTCAACTTTCACAATCAGATCATGGGCGAACAGATTTACTGGCTTCCCGGATTGCTGGTACAGGTGGAAACCATAGGCAAATATGGCAAAATGCAGCGCAGCCCCGACCAGGGCAAAATAGAGCAGGACAATTTTCAGTAATTTTTGCATGGTTTTATTGAGGTGCAGGGGGGGCTGATCCGTCAAACAGAACAAGCCTTGTCAAGACCTGTTAAGGTTATTGCGCAGAGGCTGTGGAGCATTTTGCAGATTGTTTTCATTTTAAACTTTTTTTCGAGAGAAAAACTGAATTTATTGGTTCTAATTTGTCAGATTATTCAATGTACGGTGCACACTGTGTACCATTGTGGGCATAAATGCTGAAAATCAACAGGTGGCCAGCAATTCTAAATGTGG
>JAJRWJ010000444.1 GCA_024276805.1 Gammaproteobacteria bacterium | reverse complement strand
CGGCCGCCCATGGCATTGGGTTGTCCGGTCAGGGAAAATGGGCCCATGCCGGGTTTGCCAATACTGCCCGTTGCCAGGTGACAGTTGATGATGCTGTTGACCTTGTCGGTACCGGAAGATGACTGGTTGATTCCCTGACTGAACAGGCTCATGACGCGTGCATGACTGGCAAACCAGTGGTAAAAGAGCTCCACATCCGCTTCCTGCAAGCGGCATTGCGCTGCGACAGTCCGGATATCCTCACTGCTGGCCCGGGCTGCGGCCAATGTTTGCTCCCAGCCCTGGGTATGTTCCCTGATGTAACTGGCATCGATTGCCTCATGCCGGTGCAAATGGCTCAGCAAGCCATTGAACAGCATGGCGTCGCTGCCAATAGCCAGGGGCAGATGCAAATCGGCGATATCACAGCTGGCTGTGCGGCGCGGATCGATGACCACAATCTTGAGCGCCGGATTGTTTTCCTTGGCCGCACGGATGCGCTGAAAGCTGACCGGGTGACACCAGGCGCTGTTGGCGCCAATCAAAACGATCATCTCCGCCTGCTCATAATCTTCATAACAGCCCGGAACGGTATCCGCACCAAACGCACGCTTGTAACCCGCGACGGCCGACGACATGCACAGACGGCTGTTGGTATCGATATTGCCGCTGCCAATAAAGCCTTTCATCAGTTTGTTGGCGACATAGTAATCTTCTGTCAACAGTTGTCCCGAAGCATAGATTGCCACGGCATCAGGGCCGTATTGGCTGATGCTGCTGAGAAAGGAGTCGGCCACCATATCCAGCGCTTCCGACCAGCTGCATTGCCGGCCATAGACCTCCGGTTCCAGCAAGCGGGTGCTCAGATCGATGGTTTCGGCCAGGGCCGAACCCTTGGAACATAGACGACCGTAATTTGCCGGGTGATGCGGGTCTCCCTGTATCTGCAGGTGCTGTCTGTCCTTGCCGATCAGGGCTTCGATGCCGCAGCCGACGCCGCAATAAGGGCAGGTGGTATGGATAATACGCTGTGGAAAATCATGGTTGTTCATTGTATCGATCCTGCCGTATCAAGATAACGTTGCCCAAAAACCAGGAATTCCCGTATTGCGCCGATATCCTGTTCAGTCTTCAATAATTCGTGGTACCAGTTGCCATCGACAGTGTCTCCATAGAGCACGGCGCCAGTCAATTTGTCATCCTGGATGACCAGTTTCTTGTAGATCCCCAAGTGTGGATCGGTGAAAAGAATGCATTCGCATTGCCCCTCAGCTGAAAAATTGCCGACCGAAAACAAGTCGATGCCCGTCACCTTGAGTTTGGTTGCGGTCGGCAGGGTCTGGTAATCCGCTGTATCGCGGCCGCTTAGATATTGGGCGCAGACCCGGGCCTGTTGAAAAAGTGGCGCAACCAGTCCGAAGGTCTTGCCGCGATGCTGGATACATTCACCGACCGCATGAATATGGGCATCACTGGTTTGCAGGTAATCATTGACGACGATGCCCCGCTGACAGTGCAGACCGGCCTTTTCCGCCAGACCCAGATTTGGTCTGATACCGATGGCGGTGATGAAAAGGTCGCATTGCTGTTCACTGCCATCGTCGAAAACAACGGATCTGACCCGGTTCCGGGTGTCGCCGAGCAGTGTCCGGACTTCGCCGGGCATTTTGAATGCCAGCCCCCGTTCCCGCAGTTCCTGTTGCAGCAGTTTACCGGCCTGTTCATCCAGTTGCCGGTTGAGCAGTACCGGTTTACGGTGCACAACGGTCACCTGCATGCCTCTCGACATCAGGCCGTTGGCCGCTTCGAGACCCAACAGGCCGCCCCCCATCACCACAGCGTGCCGGTGCTTGCGGCTGTATTCGATCATGGTATTGACGTCAAAAATATCCCTGAAGCTGATCACGCCATCCAGCTTTATACCTGGAATTGACGGAACAACGTGTTTGGAGCCGGTGGCAATCAACAGCTGGTCATATTCAGCCACAGTACCATCTGCAGCGGTCACCGTGTGTTGGTCACGGTCAATAGCGATAACCGCCTTCCCGGGACCGGCATGCAGCACAATATCGGAATCGGTATACCACTGCCGGTCATGAGTGACGATGTCTTCGATATTTTTCTCCCCGCTCAGAACAGAAGACAACATGATGCGGTTGTAATTGCCATAGGGTTCACTGCCAAAAACGGTAATGGCATATTTGTCCGGGGTTATGGCCAATATTTCCTCGACCGTGCGGATGCCGGCCATGCCATTGCCTATGACGACGAGTCGTTGTTTCATATGAGATAGCGATGCATGCGATAAACTTTGGATTAAATGTCGCTAATCAAGCAATCATCATGCCATCGTTATCTGGCAAGGTGATGTCTCAAGAAAAATTTTTCAGATCCAGTCGTTTTCTGGACAGTTACGCAGGCAGTGAAGGGTATACAGTGATGTGACGAAACGACACGGATACAGGGGAGGGTAAGCAGGAACTTCTTTATCCGTGAGTTGTGTGACGCTTATGGGGTGTCTCTGTGAGACATTGCAATCAGGGCATAGACGCTTCACAAACGGGCGAACAGTCGATCTATTGCACCAGTATATTCCAAGAAAGGTACAGGCTTCTCTGGAGCGACTAAGCTGAAGTTTTCCGGACAGCTGTTAAGACAGGGCTTTTGTCTTATTAAAGAAAGGATTGGCGATCGTGTGATGTGTGATGTATTTTTCAAATGCTTGTCGGGCGGGTTATACAGCACTGCCCCATCCTGCGTTTTTGCTCAAGGTGGTGAACTTTAGAGGTAATGCCTCGAGCGCTTATATTCCTTCAGTTTTGAGAAACCATACCGCTAATGGTGTGGGCAAAAGTCTCCATAAGCCATTGCAGTTTTGGTTTTTGCTTTCAAACTGACCCATTTGCCCAAGCTGAGGATGGTTTGAAAAAGTTGATTAGCTTCATTGGATGGCTTTTTGCAAACATAAGAGAATTCCGCTGCAATCGGTCTGGACTTTTCCTTTGTTTCATACCAAAAACTGAAAGAAGCATCGCACTTGGCTTCGGCTATTTTTATCGTGCCGACATCGACCACTGATTCAAAAGCAGTGAATTTGTTGACCCGTTTGAGTTTTACCTCTGGATTTGTTATTTTTGGGTTGCCGCTGGTCTCAAGTTGTCTGAGTACTGGGTATAACGACATCAGGTCCGAAATTGTTTTAAATTTTCCCAGTTCAATACTCGACGAGCGGGAAAATTTTTTGGCTGGTGTTGATGACGATGGCCCCTTCACCACATCCACCTCAAATTTTGACTTGGTCAGTGCTGATGACGGTTGTGCAATAAATGTTTTCTGACCCACAGCATCAGCATCGCTACCTCTGAATTTAAGCGTTACCTTCATCCGGTCTGGCACATCTTTCTTCAAGGTGAAACGCTTCCTGAGAATAAAGCCGTTATTCTTTAAATGACACTTTTTAGTGTCCAGATAGGTGACAATTCTAAATTTAGGCCTGCTCCCGGCATTGAAAACGACCTTCGGTTCCGACGGGTTTTCGGCAAT
>JAJRWJ010000443.1 GCA_024276805.1 Gammaproteobacteria bacterium | reverse complement strand
GGCCTTATGGCCAAAAGTATCGTTGATCTTCTTAAAATGATCGATATCCCAGACAACCAGGCTCAAGCGCGTCTTATAGCGCTGCCATCGGGCGAATTCCCCCTGCAGCCGTTCATCATAGGCCAGCCTGTTGGGCAGCCCTGTCAATGGGTCGCGCAGAGCCAGATCGTGGGCCAGTTTCAGTTTCAGCTGCAAATCCCCTGTTTCCGTCTCCATACGCTGCACTTTGGCATGCAATTCATGCAGTTTCTGCTCCGCCAGCAAACGGCTTGACTCCATTTTCTGGCGGTGCTCCTGAAATTGTCTGGTGATATTCTCCAAGCGGGAATTGATCAGTTGCTTCAAGGGCTCCAGCTTGGTTGCATTGTCGGAATTTAACTGTAACTCCTGCATTTGCCGGGTCACGGACTGATCGAATTTATTCTGCCTGACTGCCACCTGTTGATTTGCAGAATTGGTGTCGACTGCCTGAAGGCTCAATTCCGTGAGTCTGTCGGTCAGCTGGGCGAGAAAACTTTCTATTTCCTGCTGCTCCTCCCGGACATGGCGCTTGATGGCAATCAGAAATTCCAGCGCTGACTGCAGCAACACAGTGAACTGTTCAGCGGAGCATCCCGATTGCAGGCGTTCTCTCAAATCATGCAGCTGTTCCAGATATTCGGCGGGGATGTCTATATCCGACAGAAGCTGCTGCAGCTGTTTGACGCAGGCAGGCGCCGCCACTGATCCGGACATCTGTTGTCCGGCATCGGCTGCTGTTTCGGGGACAGAAATGGCTGCAGACTGTGTTGCATCCAGCAGCGCGCTGAACAATTCCTGGCGCGTACCGAACTGACCATGCTGATAGGCATTCGCCAGGTCTTGCAGGATATATTTTTCCGCCGCGCCGCCAGCCTGCTGGATGAAGAAATCGAATAACAGCGTGGCATCGGCCAGCTCTTTGTCGAAGCTCGATTCATCCAGCCTGAGCAGCGTATCGGAAAAAGCTTCCAGTTCATCCGCCAATTTCTGATCATCGAAGCGCCGTTTGACGATTTTCCTGAAGCGTTCCAGGTGCGGGTCCAGTTCATTGTTGAAGCCCCGGGCGGCCAAAGCCAGCCGGGCAATGGTCTTGCACAGCAACTGCTCGGCATCCTGATGCCGTTTTTCATTTTGCTCCTGCTCATCCAGCAGCTGTATATATTTCTGTTGCCATTTCCCGTCGCTATTGCGACGCTTCATAAAAAACATAATTAGTTCCCGTCTATAAATGACGGGAACTAATCCGGTACAGGGAAGTGCCGGCATAATCAATGGCCACAAGCCATTGATCATGAAGAAAACAGCAAATCGCATTTGCTGTTTTATTTCTATAAACATCCCATGGATGGGGGGTTATAGACTCTAATTAATTAGTTCCCGTCTATCAATGACGGGAACTGATCCGGCACAAGGATGTGCCTGCATGATCACTCACCAGCCATTGATCATGAATAAAACAGACCACCGCATGGGCTGTTTTATTTCTATAGACAACCCATGTGTGGGTGTTTATAGACCCCAAAGAATTTGTCCCGTCGCGATTCTCAAGCAACGCTGGCTGTACAGCGCGATCCGCCATTCCCCGAAGCCAGATCGGGGAATGGCAGGGCTACGGCCATTTTGTACCCAGTATAGTTGGATTTGGAAACTACTGCTGGTTCGCTTGGCAGCGTATCGCGGTTGTTGAAAAAATGATTATCAGCCTGTGAATGTAAATTCAATATCCGTGGCTGTGGGGCGCGCATCCCTGCGCTCTGGTTACCGGTATTCCTTGCCGGTATGCGAAGATTGGAACAGGGACTATTCCGTGCTCTTGCCGATTTCAGCACTTTCCCGAGCGATCAGCTGATTCATCACCTTGATCATATTGGCATGGGATTTTGCCAGCGGACCATTGGTTTTATATTTGCCGTTGATGATGATCGCCGGAACCCCTGTGACTCCATAACGGGCCGCCATGGTTTTCGCCTGGCGCATTTTGGCATCCACCAGAAATGAATTGTAGGCACTGCGAAAAGTGGCCTCATCGACTCCGTGTGCGGCAAAAAAAGCCGCCAGATCGTCTTCCGAGGTCAGCCTTTGCTTTTTGTTCTGGATTGCATCGAAAAAATCCGCATGCAGCGCATCGACGACACCCAAAGCCTCGGCGGTGAAATAGGCCTTGGCGTGTTTGCCCCACAAGGCGCTGAAAACAGCAGGCTGGCGGATGAACTGGACATTGTCGGGCATGGTTTTCCGCCATTCGTTGAGGATCGGTTCGAAGCGATAGCAATGCGGGCAGCCATACCAGAAAAACTCGATGACTTCGACCTTGCCGGGGTCCTGGGTAGGCTGGGCCGGTGAAATGACTTCATAGCCCGGTCCGGACACGGGTTCCGCCTGTACCTGCTGCATGTGTGGAAAAATCAGCAGCAGCAGGCTGACTTGAAAAAGTTTGCTAATCATCGTTAATGTTCTCCAATGCAATGAAATCTGTGTACTCTTCGCATGTGACATCAGCATTTCGGTGGTTCATTGTTTTTCGAGGGCAAGGCGAAATCAAGGTTTCATCATGGAGATGTAATAAGAGACGGCCTGGATTTCCTGCTCGCTCATTTTCCTGGCGATCAAATTCATCATATTGACCGGACTGTCACTGCGGCTGCCGGTTTTGAAATCGCTCAGCGTTTTGATCAGATAGTCTGCATGCTGTGCCTTCAACACCGGAAAAGCGGCGGGCTTGTTGCCATCACCATGAGGGCCGTGGCAGGCGATACAGGCGGACACTCCTCGCTCGACATCACCATTGCGATACAGGTCGCTCCCCTGGGCAATCAAATTCTGAACCTGCTCAGCCGGGTCTGTGGAGGTTTGCTCCGCGGAGGTTTCCTCCTCGTCGTCCTCATCCTCATCCTCATCCTCGTCTTCGTCGACCGCCAGAACCGGCAATTCGTTCCTGCTGATTCGCTGTTTGTTATAATAAACCGCCAGATCAGCCATGTCCTGATCAGACAGGCCCATCGCCATTGGCGCCATCGACGGACTGTCCCGGGCACCGCTCTTGAAGGCTTGCAATTGTTTTACCAGATAAGTCGTATGCTGACCAGCCAGCTTGGGGAACATCGGCATCATGCTGTTACCCTTTTCGCCATGACAGCCGGCGCAGGCGGCGGCCTTGTTTTTCCCGGCCTTCAATTTGCCTTCAGCATGCAGAATACCTGAGCCACCAGCGAGCACCAGTGCAATTGAAAGCGCCAACAATTTATTCTTCATCAGATTCCCCTTCGGATTTATGCCAACATTTGAGATTTGTGCCTTATAATCAAAATATCCATAAGATTACAGATATTCGTTACAAAATCTAAGCGTTTATTTTACTTTTGTTCTGCCGCACAAGATTTGCCATAAAGTTGTCTGGCAAACATCAACCAGGGGAATTTTACTCCAAGATATGCTGTCCGCACATCAAAATTTAGCAGTTAATTGTCCTTTCAGTGTTATTGACAGCCAGATGTATCATGCACAGTGGAATATTGATCGATGCGCCGCCGGCCAGTTTCCACAAAAACACCCGTCCCGCCAGGCGGCTGGCGGGGATATCATGGCGCCCCCCCCCTGACAACCACGAGATCATGATGAATCCAATCTATCATCGCGTTAAATTTATGGAAAGCGCCCCGCAAATCGACAGCGCGCCAGCGGATCAGGGCATGGAAATAGCCTTTGCCGGGCGCTCCAATGCAGGGAAATCCAGTGCCATCAATGCCTTGACCCGGCAAAAATCACTGGCCAGAACCAGCAAAACACCGGGACGCACGCAACTGCTCAACTTTTTTCAAATCGACGCCAGCAGAAGATTCGTCGATTTACCAGGCTATGGCTACGCCAAGGTGCCACTTTCGGTAAAGGCCAAATGGCATAAGATGATGGAACGTTATCTGCAACAGAGAAAGTCGCTGACTGGCATTGTGCTGGTCATGGATATCCGTCATCCGCTGACTGAATTCGACTGGCAAATGATTCAGTGGTGTGAAAACAGCGGCATCGGTCTGCATGTATTACTCACCAAAGCGGATAAACTGAAATTTGGCGCCGCCAAAACACCCTGCTCGCCGTGCAGCGTGAACTGCAGCAAATGACCGTTTCGGTATCGGTGCAATTGTTCTCTGCCGTCAAAAAAACAGGTATCGATGAAATCCATGCCCTCCTGGACGACTGGCTGCAGTTTGCCGCCGAATGAGGGCGCTGTCCAGGTCCAAAGGCCAAGACGACACTTCAGCAGGCACCGACAGAGTCCGTTCCATGCCTTCACCGGCAACCGGATTCTGACCGCCATAGATTTTCAACCGGTTGCCGGGAATTAAGCAGCAGACAATAAAAAACCCCGAAGCACAAGGAGACAATGCTTCGGGGCAACGCCCAGAACAGGGCCAAGAAAAGGATGATTCTCTAAGGGGGATAAGAGAATCCAATCCAGCGTCGTTCCTGACGCGTAACCATACGACTGACCGGATACAAAAAAGTTCCTCGGGTAAAAACAATTTTCCAAGCGCGCCACCCGGTACGATCGAATCAGAATTTGCCGCCTTGTTCATGCTGATTGGCGCGCATAACCGTAGCCCGGATGCACCGTCTCAACCCGGATACGCTGATCCGCTATTGCTGATTCTCCTGATG
>JAJRWJ010000442.1 GCA_024276805.1 Gammaproteobacteria bacterium | reverse complement strand
TTGGCCAGCAACCTGAGAATGTTGCGCTTCACGCCAAAATCGTAGGCAACGACATGATGCTGCAAATCTTCCACCAGACCATAGCCTTGCCTCAGATGCCAGACATCTTCGCTCCACTGATAGCTACGGGAAGTCGTCACCTGCTTCGCCAGATCCATTCCCTGCAAGCCCGGGAACTCTGCAATCGCCGTCTGGCCGGCTTCCACATCGACGGCATCGCCAGCCATGATGCAGCCGCGCTGGGCGCCTTTCTCGCGTAAAATTCTGGTCATGCTGCGGGTATCGATATCGGCGATGGCAACCACCCGGTTGTCCAGCAGATATTCCGGCAAGGTCCTTGCCTTGCGCCAGCTGCTGGACAGCAGCGGCAAATCCCTGATCACCAGACCACTGGCATGGACGCTGGTGGATTCGTCATCTTCGTCATTGGTGCCGACGTTGCCAATGTGTGGATAGGTCAGGGTCACTATCTGCCTGGCATAGGATGGATCACTGAGAATCTCCTGATAGCCGGTCATGGAGGTATTGAAAACCACCTCGCCAACCGAACTGCCATCGGCGCCAATCGATGAACCATGAAAGATCGTACCATCCTCCAACAGCAATAACGCGGGTTTTTTCAAAATCGGCTACCTCCAATAAACAAAACGGGAGGAGCCGCCCAGGCTCATCCCGTCGATGCCGGGCAACAACAGCTAATGCCCCATGAACAGATTATATCTAGGGTAATTCTACGAAAAATTATCCATCAGGTCATTAACAATTTTCAAAGGGGTCAAATCTGTTTGTTTTTATCATTTCCAGGCACAGCAAGGAAAGCATATCAGCGTTGAAAAATCTGCTGCTGACAACATCATGGGGGCAACTGCGGGTCTGTCCCTGCTATCAGGACAACCCCAGGACATGCTGCATGTCATACAGGCCGTTTTCCCTGTCATTCAGCCAGATGGCGGCTCTGATGGCGCCATTGGCAAAGGTCATGCGGCTGCTCGCCTTGTGTGTCAATTCGATGCGTTCGCCCTCATCAGCAAACATTATGGTATGCTCGCCGACGATATCCCCGGCCCTGATCGTGGAGAAGCCGATGGTCTTCCGATCCCTGACTCCGGTATTGCCTTCCCGACCGTAGATTGCACAGGATTCCAGGTCTCTGCCCAGTGTCCCGGCGATCACTTCCCCCATGCGCAGCGCCGTACCAGACGGTGCATCGATTTTGTTCCGGTGATGGGCCTCGATGATTTCGATATCGGTGTAGTCGCCCATGACTTTAGCCGTCATCTCCAGCAGTTTCAGGGTCAAATTGACCCCGACGCTCATATTGGGTGCCAGAACGATCGCCATCTCCCGGGCCGCTTCGGCAATCACGGCACGCTGTTCGTTGCTGTAGCCGGTCGTGCCAATGACCATTTTCTTGCCCGCCTGGCGGCAGATCTGCAGATATTGCAGCGAGGATTCGGGCCGTGTGAAATCTACCAACACATCGAAGTCGTCCAGCACCTTGGCGAGATCGTCCGTCACCTGGATGCCCAACCGACCGCTTCCGGCGATTTCTCCAGCATCCCTGCCGATGGACTGGCTTTCCGGGCGGGAAACCGCCACGCTCAACGCAGTGCTTGCAGCCGTGGCAGCCGCATTGATCAAACATTGCCCCATGCGTCCCGTGGCGCCAACCACCGCAATTCGAATCATCAGCCGTTACCCTGTCAATTTTTCAAAGAAATTTTTCACTCCATCCATCCAGGAATGCTCCTGGGGACTGTGATGCTTGCCACCGCCGGACAAGGATTCCGCCAGCTTTTTCAGCAAATCCTTCTGTTCCCGGGTCAAATGTACCGGTGTCTCCACTTGTACCCGGCACAACAGATCACCCATCGGCCCACCGCGCACCGGCTTGACTCCCTTGCCACGCAGGCGAAACAGCTTGCCGGTCTGCGTCTCCGCCGGAATTTTCAATTTTACCTTGCCATTCAACGTCGGCACTTCCAGTTCACCCCCCAGACAGGCGGTCGGAAAGCTGATCGGTACTTCACAGAAAAGATCCGCGCCATCCCGGGTAAAAATGGCATGCTCCTTGACACGAATCTGCACATAGAGATCACCGGATGGCCCACCATGCTCACCCGGCTCGCCTTCCCCGGCCAGCCGGATGCGGTCGCCGGTATCGACTCCCGCCGGTACTTTCACGGACAAGGTCTTGATCTCCTGCACCCGCCCCTGGCCATGGCATTTCCGGCAGGGATCCTTGATCTGCTGACCAGTACCCCGACAGGTCGGACAGGTTTGCTGGATAGAGAAAAAACCCTGCTGCATCCTTACCTGGCCCTGTCCGTGACAGGTGCCGCAGGTGACCGGGCTGGAGCCCTTTCTGGCGCCGCTGCCGTGGCATTCCTCGCAGGTTGCCATCATCGGAATACGGATTTTCGTTTCCGTCCCGGCTACTGCCTCCTCCAGGGTCAGTTCCAGATTGTATTGCAGGTCGGAACCGCGATGCACATTGCTGCGTCGTCGTCCTCCGCCGAAAATATCACCAAAAACATCGCCAAAGATGTCGCTGAAGCTTTCCCCTCCGGCAAAGCCGCCTGGGCCTCCTCCCATCGACGCATCGACGCCGGCATGCCCGAACTGATCATAGGCTGCGCGCTTTTTCTGATCGGACAACACCTCATAGGCTTCCTTGATCTGCTTGAATTTTTTCTCGGCATCCGGGTCGTCCCTGTTTCTGTCCGGATGAAATTTCATGGCCAGGCTGCGATACTTTTTCTTGATCTCGCTGTCGCTGGCATTTCTGTCGACACCGAGCAGCTGGTAATAATCTTCTTTCGCCATAACGTAAACAACCGCCTGCAGACAGCGGCGGTTTTATCTCTCATTCAGGTTTGCTAAGCAATCGTTCTGCAGCCGGCTGGGCTGCCCCGTGCCAAAAAAGGCACCCCTACAGCTGGTGTGCCAGCGCGGCAGCACTTTTTTTGTTGATCCCGGACAAGCCAAAAAGTGGCCATCTGCAGCGTCTGATCGGCGCGTTTTGCAAATGCTCCACTTCCCGGCTATTAGTGGCTGTCCATGCTGCCCGGATCATCGGCGAGCAATTGGATTATTTCTTGTCATCCTTGACTTCCTCGAATTCAGCATCGACCACATCGTCATTGCCCGCGGATTCCGAACCGCCTGCCGTATCACCGGATCCTGGGGAGGACGTTCCGGATGGGCCTTCACTACCGGTCTGGGCATAGACACGTTCGGCAAGCTTGCCAGACAATTCTGTCAGAGCATGCGTTTTCGCCTCGATCGTTTCCTTGTCGTCGCTCTTGACGGCTTCCTTCAACGCCTCGATGGCCGCTTCGATCTGGCTCTTTTCATCAGCCTGCACCTTGTCGCCCAGCTCTTCCAGGGATTTTTCCGTGGCGTGAATCATGCTGTCCGCCTGGTTACGGGCCGCCACCAGCTCCTTCAACTTCCGGTCCTCTTCGGCATGCGCCTCGGCATCCTTGATCATGCGTTCGACTTCATCTTCCGACAGGCCGCTGGAAGCCTTGATAACGATCGACTGCTCTTTGCCGGTCGCCTTGTTCTTGGCGGAAACATTGAGTATGCCATTGGCGTCGATATCGAAGGTCACCTCGATCTGCGGCACACCGCGCGGCGCCGGCGGGATATCCGTCAAATCGAAGCGCCCCAGGGATTTGTTGCCGGATGCCATTTCCCGCTCACCCTGCAGGACATGCACGGTAACCGCTGTCTGATTGTCTTCGGCGGTGGAAAATATCTGCGATGCCTGGGTGGGAATCGTAGTGTTTTTCTCGATCAGTTTGGTCATCACCCCGCCCATGGTCTCGATGCCCAGAGACAATGGTGTGACATCCAGCAGCAGCACGTCCTTGACATCGCCGCCCAGGACACCGGCCTGAATGGCGGCGCCCAGGGCTACCGCTTCATCGGGATTGACGTCCTTGCGTGGTTCCTTGTGGAAGATATTCTCGACGAATTCCTGCACCTTCGGCATGCGCGTCTGTCCACCGACCAGAATCACCTCGTTGATATCAGAAGCACTCAGGCCGGCATCTTGCAAGGCTATTTCACAGGGCTTCCTGGTACGCTCGATCAGGTCTTCCACCAGAGATTCCAGTTTTGCCCGGGTCAGCTTGACATTCAGATGCTTGGGTCCAGTCGCATCCGCAGTGATGAAAGGCAGATTGACGTCTGTGTGCAGCGCCGATGACAATTCGATCTTGGCCTTTTCCGCCGCTTCTTTCAAGCGCTGCAATGCCAGGGGATCGCTGTGCAGATCGATGCCATTGTCCTTCTTGAACTCCGAGGCCAGATAGTCGATGATGCGCAGATCGAAGTCCTCACCGCCCAGGAACGTGTCACCATTGGTCGACAACACTTCGAACTGATGTTCACCCTCGATCTCCGCGATTTCGATAATCGAGATGTCGAAGGTTCCGCCACCCAGATCGTACACGGCAATTTTCAGATCACCCTTGGGCTTGTCCATGCCAAAAGCCAGCGCTGCCGCGGTGGGGTCGTTGATGATGCGTTTCACATCGAGGCCGGCGATGCGTCCGGCATCCTTGGTAGCCTGACGCTGGGAATCGTTGAAGTAGGCTGGTACGGTGATGACCGCTTCCTTCACTTCTTCGCCCAGATAGGCTTCGGCATCTTTTTTCAGCTTCATCAGCACGCGCGCCGATACTTCCGGGGCAGCCATTTTCTTGCCATGACATTCGACCCAGGCATCACCATTTTCCGCTTCGATGATCTTGTAGGGCACCATCTTGATGTCTTTCTGTACGGTGTCATCCTTGAAGCGGCGGCCGATCAGGCGCTTGATGGCGAACAGGGTGTTTTCCGGGTTCGTGACCGCCTGGCGTTTTGCCGACTGTCCCACCAGAATTTCATCGTCACTGGTGAAGGCAATGACCGATGGCGTGGTGCGTGCACCTTCGCTGTTTTCTATGACCCGGGGCTTGCCGTTTTCCAGAACAGCGACACAGGAGTTTGTGGTTCCCAGATCAATTCCAATTATTTTAGCCATTAGATTCTCCGATCCTGTAATTTAGTTAATAGTTTGAGGCTGTAAAATGTATAAATACTTAAAGCTGCTACCGATATAAGGCTGATTTTTTTAAATTCAAGCCTGCTCGTCGATTTCCGGAGTATCTTTTGGCGCCTGTTGCGCTTTGGCGACGATCACCATCGCCGGCCGGAGCAAACGACCATTGAGTGTGTAGCCCTTCTGATAAACGGTGGTGATGGTATTTGGCGGAACCTCTGAAGTAGGCTGCATGGACATCGCCTGGTGCAGTTCCGGATTGAAGGGCTGACCCTGTGGGTCGATCTCTTCGATATTGAATTTTTTCAGAACCGTTTGCAATTGTTTCAGGGTCAGCTCACTACCTTCCCGCAGTTTCACCAGCTCCGGGCTGTCACCAACCGCCGCCTGAATACACAACTCCAGACTGTCGATAATGGGCAGCAATTCCCTGGCAAAATTTTCCAGGGCGAATTTATGCGCATTTTCCAGATCTTTTTGCGTCCTTTTTTTCATATTCTCCATTTCGGCGATCGCACGTACTGCC
>JAJRWJ010000441.1 GCA_024276805.1 Gammaproteobacteria bacterium | reverse complement strand
TTTAACATTATCCCGGTGTTCTGCCGGATGCGCGATGCTTATCCGGCCTACGCCAAGACCTGCACAGAAATTTCCCGTAGGCCGGATAAGTGCAACGCATCCGGCGCAGCGGCTCATCACGTCTCCTGTCGCTGGCTTGCGTTGAGCGGCATTTCAACGTGAGAGAAAAAGGAGTTCAACAGATTTGGAGCGCTGGATTATTGCTACTGATAACGTCTATACTTTAGCTATTTGACCTTGAATGGATTTTTACAATGGCAATTTTATGGTGTAAAAAATGCGGTTATTTACGCGAGGTTTCCAATGAATATATCGGCAAAGATATCAATTGCCCGATCTGCAAGGAAATTGCGCCGATTCACAATACCGTGGCGTTGGTCAAGAATGTATTGACGAAATACAAGCAGTTGCATAACAAGTACAGTGAATTGAATGTCGATGTGATCAAAGCACCATTGGCTGAAGCGGCGTTCAACCTGAGTGATGAAGATATCGATTTTCACAATACTTCAATGATGGCCAGCCAATCACAGTTCAAACCCATCAAAGACTGGTTTGGCAGGAAAGGCATTCAATTGGATGTCGACACGAAAACACTCGATACCCAGGGTTTTTTTGATGAAGTGGCCGTGGCGCTGGGTGAAAATTACGCGTTGTTGAAAGATGTCAATGATCGTATCAGCAAGGCGCAGAGGAAAGGCTATGGTACGATCTCCCTGACGATGGCCAAATATTCCCAAAAAGAAATTCAGGCTTTGACGAAATATTGCAGGGAACTGTATGATTTTTCCTTTGTGGCAAAATATTTTTATAACAAATCCGATAAACGCATCCATCTGACATTGCAGAAGACCGCATCGGTCGTGAATTTCTTCAATGGCGAATGGCTGGAGTGGTTTGTCTTCATGAAGCTGCTGATATTGTTCTATGAAAAAAAGACGCCGTTTTCCGGATTGCGGAGTTTCAAGGTCCATTTCCCCAATGAAGACAAACATGAAGTGGATGTTTTTTTTCTCATCAACAACAGGATTCCATTGTTTATTGAATGTAAAACAGGGGAGTTCAGATCCACCATCGACAAATATCATAAGTTGAGACGTAGAATGGGAATCGAGAAAAAGAACTTTGTGATGCTGGTGTTGGGACTGAGTGAGTCGCAGACCAAGGGCTTGACCAGCATGTATGACATCACCTTCGTCAATGAACATGGATTTGTCGATTATTTTCAGTCACTGATTTGAAACTGTTTGTATGTCCGATAGTCGCAACTGAACACGAATAGGTAGTTTCCTTAAATGACGTGAACTAATCCGGCATAATCGATGGCCGGCACAGCCTTAAATATGTATAAAACAACCCATGGATGGGTGTCTATAGACTGAAACGGGGTAATACTTCCCACGGTTTCCATGGACAATCCACCCGGGAACCTCCCGCGTATCTGGCGCGGCGCATCAATAACTGCATTCACACGCGGGGCGTGCTATAATCCCGATAAATATATATTGTTATACGTATATACAAATGGGAGTAAAACCATGAAAAGACTGCATATCCACATCGCCGTGGAAGACCTGAACAGGAATATCGAATTTTACAGTTCGATGTTCGCCTGCCAACCCGATGTCCGACATGATGACTATGCCAAATGGATGCTCGACGACCCGCGCATCAATTTTGCCATCTCCAACCGCGGCAGCAAGCCGGGGCTGGATCATCTGGGGCTGCAGGTCGATTCCGACGAGGAGTTGGAAGCATTGAAGCAGCAGCTGGATGCCACCCGGCAGCCGGTCGAAACCCAACAGGAAGCAAGTTGTTGCTACGCACGCTCAAACAAGCACTGGATCATCGATCCGCAGGGCATCGCCTGGGAATCCTTTCATTCCCTGACAGAAATCCCCACATCCAATGAAGCCGACGCCGGATCCGATGGCGAAAATCCCTATGCCTGCCGACCGACAGGTGGTGGTGACGCGCAGTCTTCCTGCTGTGGAGGCTGAGACTATGATCGATATATTGGTCCTCTGTACCGGCAATTCCTGCCGCAGCGTCATGGCAGAAGCCTTGTTGAATGATTTGGGAAAGGGGCGTATCAAGGCTTTCTCTGCCGGCAGTTTACCGGCGGGAAAAATCAACGAAGGCGCACTGGCGACACTGGCGCGGCATGGCTTGCCGACAGAAGGCTACGAAAGCCAATCCTGGGATGAATTTGCCGATCGGTCATTCGAAATCATCATTACCGTCTGCGACAACGCCGCCAGGGAAGCTTGCCCGGTATATCTGAACAAGGGTGTACGGGTACATTGGGGAGTATCGGATCCGGCGCATATGCAAGGCGCCGAACAGGAAATCCAGGCGGCATTCGAAAAAACTTTCGGGATACTGGAGCGGCGCGCGAAAAAAATGCTGGCCCTGCCGCTGGAAGAGATGACGGAACAGGAATTGAAGGTGAAGCTGAATGCCATCGGTGAGCAATCCTGAAGCATCGATCAGAGGCACTATAATGACCGCAACTGAAACAGTTCCAATACAGGCTGCAGCCAAGCAGCTGAATTCTTTTGAACGCTATTTGTCTCTCTGGGTCGTCCTGTGCATGGGAATCGGCATCCTGCTGGGCAAGCAATTGCCTGAAGTCACTGATACATTGAGAAAGATGGAGTTTGGCCAGGGCAGTCATATCAATCTGCCGATCGCGGTATTGATCTGGCTGATGATCTATCCGATGATGCTGAAAATCGATTTTTCCAGCATTCTGGAAGTACGCAGGCGGCCGCGGGGGATATTGATCACGCTGCTGGTCAACTGGCTGCTGAAACCGTTGTCCATGGCGTTGATCGCCTGGGTGTTTTTCAAGCATCTGTGGCTGCCGTTGATTGGCGCCGAACTGGCCGACCAGTATATTGCCGGCTGCATCATACTGGCTGCGGCGCCCTGTACCGCGATGGTGTTTGTCTGGTCCTATCTGACCGATGGCGACCCGGCCTATACCCTGGTGCAGGTCTCGGTCAATGATCTGATCATGCTGGTGCTGTTTGCGCCGATCGTGGCCTTTCTGGTCAGCGGAGCCAGCGACCTGACCGTGCCCTATGATGTGCTGCTGTACAGCGTCGTGGCGTTTATTGTCATCCCGTTGGCATTGGGGAGTTTCAGCCGCATGCTTTTGATCCGCCTGAAAGGGGCGGCCTGGTTTGAAAACCGCTTCATCCGGTTCTTTCAGCCGGTTACCATGATCGCGCTGCTGCTGACCCTGGTGTTTATTTTCGCCTTTCAGGCCGACAACATCACCGACAAGGCACTGCATGTGCTGTTGATCGCGATACCGCTGTTGATCCAGGTGTATTTCAATTCCTCGCTGGCCTACGGACTGATGAAACTGTTCAAGGTGCCTTTCAGTGTCGCCGCGCCCGGCGCTTTGATTGGCGCCAGCAACTTCTTCGAACTGGCGGTGGCGACGGCGATTGCCCTGTACGGGCCGGAATCGGGAGCCGCGCTGGCGACCGTGGTGGGGGTGTTGGTGGAAGTACCGGTGATGTTGTCGGTGGTCAGCTTTTGCAACCGGACCCGGCACTGGTTTCCCGAAACAGTCAATGATCGCTGAGGAGATTGCCATGTTATCCAGAATTTTGATAATGACCGATGCCTCCGAGGCATCCGATCACATCCTCGACTGTGTTAAAAATCTCCGTCATGTCGGCAGTCAGAAGGCCGTGCTGGTCCATGCCATGGATATCGAAAATGTTGGCGGCCTGTATGAGACCCTGAAAACCCGGCTCTTGCCCAAGCTGGAAGCGCAAAAAAAGTCGCTGGAGCAGGCCGGATTCGATGTTTCCCTGGAAATCCCCTTGGGCGTTCCCTGTCGTGAGGTGGAGCGTCTGGCCGCTGAGCATGATATCTCGGTCATCGTCGTGGGTTCCCACGGCCATACCCTGATGCGGGACATCATGCTGGGCTCCACCGCCTGCTCTCTGCTGCAGAACACTCGCTTTCCGGTATTGCTGGCGCGTCTGGAAATCATCGAAAGTGAAACAGGCCTGAGTTGTGACTCGGTCTGTGAAGATCTTTTTCGGCATATACTTTTCCCGACCGATTTTTCTGATACCGCCGAACGGGCCTTCCAGTATCTGGAACACATTGTGGCGGAAACAAAAACTGCCGTGACGCTGCTGCATGTGCAGGACAGGACGCATTTCATCGGCAATCTGAAACAACAGCTGCAGCAATTCGACCAGATCGATCATGAACGTCTGCAGCGAATGCAGCAACAGTTGCTGCAACGGGGGGCTGCCAGGGTCGACATGGAAATCGCCCATGGCTCGCCGACGGAAATCATCCTGCAGCAGTCACGGAGGGAGGAATTTTCACTGATTTTGATGGGCGCGCAGGGCCGCGGTTTCATTACCGAGATTTTCCAGGGCAGCGTCGCGCACAATGTAGCCCGGCTGGCACCGCTGCCGGTTTTGTTTATCCCCGCGCGTCGTTAAAGCAGTCTGCGTGGTAAAACAGGGATGGTTTTGTTTCTTTGCTGTGTGGCAGTCAAAGATAATTGAGTTTACTATGCATCAGTTGTATCCATGCTGCGGGACTGAATTTACCGGGAGGAGCCAGGTATGATGCAGAAATCAATTGAAAAAGCCGGAGTCGACTGGATCGAAGTCAATGTCACGGACATGCAGTGCAGCGGCTGCGAAACCGTCATCGAGGAGGCGCTGGTGGTTCTGGATGGCGTCATACAGGCCGATGCGGATTACCCCAGCGGATCGGTCATGGTCCGCTACGATGCCGACCGGATCACACCCGGGGCGATACGCCAGGGCATCGTCGACAGTGGTTATCATGTGGCGGATGCTGCGCCGCTGAAACAAGCAAAATCCAGGCGAATCTGGGTCAGGTTTGTTATCACCCTGATCGCCGTTGCCGGCCTGGTTGCGGTGATGGTTCTGTCCCGGCATCTGGCCCATCAGTTCAGCCTGCCGGATTTCGATTCCCATCTCAG
>JAJRWJ010000047.1 GCA_024276805.1 Gammaproteobacteria bacterium | reverse complement strand
GGGGAATTGGGTTCGGATGCGAACCGGGCGCAATTCCAGATTCTCGCGCTGGGTTTGACCGCGCCATTGGCCAATACCGAGCGCCACGATGAAAATGATACTTCGGGAACAGCCGATGATCAGGGCGCGGTCAATCAGCAGCAATCCCTGTCCGGTTCCGAGCGCGCCGCCCGGGAAATCGAAAGGCGCGCCAGTTCGGTCAACGAGCGGCTGGAAGGCGCTACCCGCGATGGCTTCGTCAAGAACCTGCGCAACACCGGACGCAAAATCCGCCAGGCTCTGATGGAACAGGGGCAAGCGGCTTCTGCGGCATTGATCGGCGCCGCGGCGGACATGGCCGATGCCTATCGCGATCTCATTGAACGTGTCAATGCATTGCTGCCGCCCGGGCGTTTCCTGGATGCGAGGCAGTTAGTGCCGCGTCTGCGGAAGGCCGCTGAAAGTGCGCACACTCTGCGTGTCTCCCATATTGGAGCGGCACAGCAGCAGGCAGTGCAGATTCATGAACAATTGCTCAAGGTGCAGCAGGAGTCAATAAAAGGGCTGTGGAAACAGGCGGGAAAGAGTGCCGGAAGTCTTGTAGATGTCATTACTCAGAGCCGCTTCGACTTTTTGCTGTTCGCCGAACAAATGACCGGCGCGCAAAGTGAAGGCCGCGACAGTGTCATAGGGCAGGCGCGCAGCTATGCGGACCGCATGGCGGAAAATGTGCTGAAAAACAGCCGCAATGTCGATGAACGGGGCATTCCTCGTCTGGACAGTCTGGCGGTACAGTTTCTCAATCAGAACATTGCCGTTGCCGAAGCCTGGCAGCATCGATATCTGAAGGCCTTCGTCGATGCCCAGAGCAATATCCCCAACGGTGTGTTCTGGCAGATTTTTATGCAGATCGAATCCGATCTGAATCGACGTGCGGATGCCATCAACGATGCGGTGCCGAAAACGGGTAGTTCCCTGGAGGGAGCTGTAGCCTCAGTGGCAGCAGGCGGGCTGGTTGGTGGCGGTCCCGTTGGTGCGCTGGTCGGCCTGGGGGTTTATTTATATAGCAAAGACGCCGATGAGGACGTCGTCATTACCCAGTTGGGTGATCTGCCCTGGCCCGGGACGGGTGGTCTGCAGGATGTCTTTGCCGCCAAACGCTATGGCAATCTCCATGACCGCCTGGATGCAACCATGGATGATCCGGAACGGCGGCAGGCGCTGGCGTTGTTGTCGGGGAGCGAATCGGCGCGGGCCGAAGCGCGTCTGGCCATTGCCCGGGATTCCACGCGCTGGTTTGGCTACAACCGCCAGGCAAGAGAGTCGGCACTGCGCGGCTTGAGCGAAGCCGAGCGGGGGACGTTGAATCCTGACGATATCGCATCGGTGCGCGATGCTCTGCAAAGTGACCTGAATGGTTCGGAAGAGGAAATCAGCCTGGCTTATCTGCAAGGCAACCGGGAGCGGGCTCTGGCGGCACGCATGCGCGAGGCATTTGCCCGGGCGCGGCGACAGGGTTCCTATGGACAAAACAGTGTCGAGGAAGCCCGGCGGCGTGGTGACCAGGCCATGGTCGATGCCGCTTTACAGATCGAAGCCCTGGCACGAACCGAACTGGCTTTCGAAACCGCCCATATCAGCAAAGCACGGCTGAGTTCCTTCACCAATCAGGCATTTCGTGAATTCGCTGCCATGGTGGATACCGAGCACAGGGGGGCCGGTGCTTTTTCCGATGCGCAAGCCCGGGATCTGGTAATTGGCAGTATTGTTGACACACGTTCCGTGGTGATTGGTGCTGGCGACTATACCCGCATCGAACAGCTTAAACCCTCGCCCCGTGCCGAGCAACTAGTACGTGATGTCATACAGCATGGCAGCGACAGTGAACAGGCCAGATTGTCCCGTGCCGCCTTCGAAATCGAACGCGCCGATGCCGAAGGCGGCAGTCTTTCGGAAACGACCCAGATGCGCCTGACCCAGGCATTGGAGGATCCTGAATATTATGATCTGGTGCGCCGGGAACGGGCAGCGACCGATCCGGAACAAAAGGCGCGTCTCACTGTACGACTGGCCGAGGCCCGGGAAAAACGCCAGTTGCGTATGCAGCAACTGGCGGCAAGGCTGCGCCCGGAAGGTTCGAAACCTTTGTCGCCGGCACAGGCGGAGCGCTGGGTTACCGAGCATGTGGCACAGCTGTTTGCCCGCGAAGGCAGCGAGCATGCCAGATATGGTCGGGAACTGGTCGCACAGGGCCGGGCCAGCATGGAAGCGGGTATTGCGCTGGCGACAGGCAAAGTCGGCACGCACGAGGATCTGTTGCTGCATACCTATCGTGGCAGAACCCAGGCGGAGATCGAACAAGTCAGAGAAGACTGGCAAGCTAAATACGGTGAAGACCTGGACGAAATGCTGGGTATCAAGGAACGACAGTGGGATGCCGCCGATTATGCGGCGCTGGCTGCGATGCCTGTACTGGGACCGGCGCCGGCTCTGGCTTTGGGATTGGCCCGTGGCGGGGAAGTATCGGGCGATGTCGCCATGCAGTTGCAGCAACTGTCCAGAGGGCCGGTCAGGACCGATGCCGATGCCGTGAATATGGCGGCGCTGCGTTACGATCAGCAGCAGCGCGGCACCGGTTTCATTGCCGATATCACCATGAGCGGAACACCGCAGCAGGTGGTCATGGATGAACGCAGGCGACGTATGGGGGATTTGATTCTGGCGGCTGCCGAAGTACAGGACCCGGCAGAGGCGGCGCGTTTTCGTGCCAATCCCGATTTGATTTTCAGCGATGAAGGCAGGATAAATCCCGATTTGCAGAGATTGGCTTTCGATAATGAAGGCCAGTTTCGTGGCGATCGCATGGCCCTGAATGCTTTGTCCCACAGGGTGGGCCTGGCTGCCGACAGTTATCAAAGGGAAATCGATCGCCAGGAATCCATCCTTACCACGGCGCTCACCGTGCTGACCATTGCCGTGTCCATCGCCTTGCTGTTCATCCCCGGAGTGAATGTCGTCGCCGCAGGCATACTCACGGCATTGATCGGTGGCGCCGCGACCATGGCGGTCAAGTTCGGTATGCGCGGGGAACGCTATGGCTGGGAGGAAGCCGCGCAGGATATGGCCATGACCGGCATCGAGGCGGCTACTGCCGGGATTGGCGGCGCGATGGCTGGCGGACTGGGGAAAACTGGCGCCTTGTTCAGGGCTGGAGAAGCGATCAATGGCGCCTTTGGCAAGATTGGCGGTGCCGTGGCCCGTGAAACCATTACCGGAGCAATGAGCAGCGCCGCCCAGGTGGCCATTCAGGATGAAACCTGGAAGGATGGGCTGGGACGCGGTTTCGATCGCCTGTTTGCAGGCGGGCTGAAAGGCGCGGCCGTCGGCGCCGTCAGTGCCGGTGTCTCGGAAAAACTTGGCGATTCCCTGGACGATGCCATGCGGGCGGGGATGACCCGCGCCGATGATCTGGCGCGTATGCAGCGGCTTGGCCGGGTTCTGGGGCCCAATGGCCGGGAAATTCTCAAGGAAAGTATCTCCGAATCGGTGGGTTCCGTGTCTGGCGAGGGTGTGGCGATCATGTCCGAGCTGGCGGCGGGAGAGTATCGGGGCGGGCTGGGTGATGCTTTGCAACGCATGGGGCAGGCCGGGTTGCGTGATATGGTTTCGTCTGCTGGCCGGGCAGGTGCCAGGGGCCGTCAGCAGTCACGCTATCGTGACTTGATGACCCAGGCAAGAGTCAATGCCGGCCAGTTGAGTCCATCCGACGTGCGCGCCTTGCGCCTGGCGGCCATTTCCGCGGGGGTGATGAATTACGATGATCCAGTCAGCCGTGTGCGCCAGGACGTGGAGATTGGGCAGAGGGCATTGCAGGTGCTGCCCCCGGCATTGCGTAGTCAGGTCGTCAGTCTCGATGGGCCGACCTTGCAGCGTCTGGCGGAAATGCTCGGCAGCGGCGATCTGGGCAAGCCAGGGGAACGTCTGGAATTTATTCGTGATGTGGCGGCGCAAATTCCGGATTTGGAGCAGCGCCGGTTTTTACGGGACCTGAATGATGCCAATCGTGTCATGCGCGATATCGATGCCAAGCAGGTGGCGGAAAAGTTTCAACAAAAACAGGTGCGCAGGCAATTGCTTGGTGGTGTCCCCGGGCCTGCCAGAAAGGCCCTGCGCAATGTCTCCATCGATGCTCTGGATCGTTTGCCCGAGGCAGATATTTCCAGGGCGGCGGAAATGATTGCCAGTGGCCGGTTCGACGGGGAGGTTGCCGATAGCTTGCTGCGGCAGGCCAGAAAGGCTGATCCGGAATTGTCTGAAGCCGCTTTTCTGAAAAATCTGCAGACCGCGGTGGCGATATCCAGACAGGCGCAGGATGCAGAAGCGGCAATCACGGCGCGGCGGCGGGAAGAGGTTCTCGATGTGATGCCGGATGCGGCGGCTCGCATCATAGGACGCCTGTCCGATGGCGAGGTTGCCAGGGTACAGCGGCTTATCAGTCAGCAGAAACCGGCTTCATTACAGCAGATTGACAGTCTGTACGGTGCGGTACGTAAACAGAATCCGGAACTTTCACGCGAGCAGTTTCGCAAATTCATGTCAGCCGCCGCAACCGAAGTCAAAGCCAGGGAAGCCGCACAACGCAGGCGACAGCGAATTGAACGGCAGCAGCGCATGAACAATGTGCCGGAAGAAGTGCGTGGTGTGTTGTCCGCCTTGCCGGATGAAGGCCTGATAGAACTGCGCCTGAGGCAAATGGAAGGTGGTATTTCCCCTGCGGAAAAACAGCGCTTGCTGGATCTGGCGCAGCGGGAAACACCGGATGCCGATTTACAGCAGTTGGCTGAAGCACTGGACAAAGCTATCGCCGCCCGGCCTGCGCAGAGGATGCCGGCTGCCGAGGAAAAATCCCTGCGCCGGGAACTGCTGGCCGCCGTGCCGGAAAATCAACGCAGCCTGCTCGATGATGTCAGGATTCTGATGCTTCCGGCAGATGAATTCTCTGCGCTGACACGCTCCGCCAAAGGTCAGGCCGTGACCTTGATCATTCGCGGTGAGCCCGTCGTGGTGGTGCGCGAAGGAGCCGATCCGGCGGTACTCAGAGAGGAAGGCATTCATGTCCTGCAGGCCAGGGATCCCCGCTGGACAGACAGGATCGGTGCGCTCGATGAAAGCCGTCTGGCGGACTGGGACAAATTGTCTCTGGAAGAACAGCTGGTGCTGTACAACAATAAAATGGCATTGGAAGTGGATGCGCAGCAGCGTCTGATCGCCAGTCTGGAAACGGATCTGACAAGGGCTGGAAACAAAAGCAGCATCGAAACGTTGCGTCAGCGGTTGCAGCTGGCCGAGGCAACCCTGACGAATCTGCAACGGCGGCATGCCGAAGTAAGCGGTATTGACAGTCTGGATGTGGCAAATATCAAGGCCGGATTCAGTGAACGGCCGCAATGGCTGGATCAGCCGGCGCGCCTGTTCAGCAAGGAACAGGATAAAGGAAAAATCGATACGGAGAGAATAACTTCAGAGGGGCGGGCGAAAGCAGTAGACGAGCAGCAGGCACGAGAACGGGTTATCCGACGTCTGGCTGCCGATGTCACGGATGAAACAGCAAAAAAATATCAGGACATTGCTGAGCGGATGGATTTGTCGGACCTGCGCATTATCGCCGATGCCGCACCCTCTTCGGAAGCGCTGCGCGGCTTGCTGTCCCGTCTGGCCAGAACAGAACAACTGGGCGACTATTCCGGCAGGCTCGCCAGGGTGTTTTCAGCGATGACGCCGGTGCAGCGCTTGCAAATGGCGGAGCATTGGTCCGGGACTTCGACAAAAAATTTCCAGGCCTTTGTCGATGGGCTGTCCCGCCTGCGTAGCCGAGTCGACAGCGATGCGGATTTGCAAAGATTGCTCGATGCAACCTTGGGTACTGACAAGCGCGACAAAAACAAAATCCTGCAGGAGCATCTCGATTTGATCGTGGCTGT
>JAJRWJ010000440.1 GCA_024276805.1 Gammaproteobacteria bacterium | reverse complement strand
GGCTCTGCCACCGGCTCTCCGGCATCACCACCCTGCGCCGCTGCGTCTGCATCGCTCTTCAACATGAAATAGCCGGCCGCACCGCCTGCCAGCAACAGGACAATGATAGCGATCAAAATGATAACCAGTTTTTTGGAAGACTTCGGCGCTTCCTCTTCCTGTACTTCGTTTTCAGCCATAATACAATCCGTTAATCAATGAAATCAGTTTAAGCAAATTGCGCGCCAGAAATATAAAATAGCGATTTATCATTGGCTTGCCAGGACCAATCGGCAATGGCGCCAAAATCACAGCACCGCAACCAGCACTCAGCCAAGAATCTGACACTAATCCACTGACGGGATGTATCGGCATCAGCGATGATGATGAAGAAGAAAACAGCCGATCGCATTGGCTGTTTTCTTTCCGTAGACACCCCATGAATGGTTGTTTATCGGTGCTAACGCATTATAGAAGAGAAAAAACAGATCCGAGTAAAATCGCCAGTTGTGGCCAGAAAGAGACTTCAGACAGTTCAAAGGCAGAGGGAATAGTCACTTTGACGCCGCCTTGAGTGTCAGTATGTTTTGCTCATGCGCCATGTACAGTTTGTATGGAGGGTATCACGCAGCAAAATCCCGCTGATGAACTTTGTACCGGTCATTAACATAGACATCACGCGTTAACGTAAGTCTGTGCAGGGTGAGGGGGCTGTTTATACCCAGCATTGCATTTGCATATGCCAATTGACACACAGGTTCGGCTGCAACACTGTGAAACCCACCAAGGCAACTGATTTCAAGCGTGTCGCTGCTGGGGACTAACCGTCTTCGCTTCGCTCTCCATGATGGACAGCGGCGGCAGGATTTTTCTGGAGCCGCCTGACAGTAGTCTGTCGATAGATACTTTCGATCACCTCCCTGGCATACTTTTTTTCCAGCCGGCGCAGGGTAAAATGGGCCTGGGCGATTTCCTGGAAGTAACGGATGAACAACAGGTTGATCGATGCACCACCGATGGCGCCAAGTACAGGAACGGTCTGCAGAAGCATTTTTTCCGACACTGGCACGCTGAAACGCAGCGCGATACTGTGTAACAGTCGCACCAATGCCGGTGCTCCTTCCTTGGCCAGCCCCTTGCTGCCTATCTGCGCAGCTGCTTCCGAGAGGGATTTTGCCAGCAGTGTACGGATCGCATAGTAACCTTTTTCGGAGTTCTCGCCGGACTGGCCACCGCCACTCAACGCAAAGACTTCCAGACAGGCCAGCCTGACTTCATTGTCAGTTAGGTCCTCTCCGGTACTACGGGCGATATCGGCTATCGAGCGCAGCATGATGGTCGTGGAGACGGGCAACTCCATGGACAGACCGGCCATCCCCAGGCTGCCGCCGGCCGCCCCACTGGCTACGGCGAGAAGTTTATGCAGCTTATTGGCTGGGTCTCTGACTTTGCCGGCATCCAGAGTGAACAGTGCGGCTTGCAATGATTTGCCCAGTGCTATGCGAGTGATATCGACCAGCGAAGCGGTCAGCTTTACCGGCAAAACAGCCATGACCGTTTCCACGGAACTGCCCATGGTTTTGGTCACTTTGGCGGCAAATCCAGGATTTTCCAGGATACTGACCGCCTGTGCTATTTTTTGCCGGTCCTCATTGGATACATGCATATCTCTACCTGCCCGTCCATTACTTTCAGCCAGCGTCGTGAAATGTCAAAGGCGGATTCCATTATTGGCTGAAAAGAACAAGCTGGTCAATCAATGCTGAATTATGGACATGACATGTTCGGAAAAACCGGCCTTCAAACCTAAAAAGCTGATTCCTTTATACATGGTATTGGCGCCCATTGCGATCATGATGGTCGCGGCTGCCTTCAACATAATACCGCGAATTTTCGCGCCCAGTTTGCCGAAGGCGAAGGTGACGAACAGCATCGACGGCAAAGTTCCGACTCCCAGGGCCAGCATCAGCATCCCTCCCTGCAAAGGTGTAGGGGCGGCCGTGGCATTGACCGCCACGGCGAAAACCAGCGGGCACGGCATCATGCCGTTGAGCATCCCGCCCATCGCAGCACCCAGTGTCGACCCCCGACTGGCAGCTGCCATAAAGGTCTTGTTGATGATCTTGGTAGGCAGCAGTTTCATGGAAAACTGCCAGGGACTCAGACCCAGGATGCCCATCGCCAGAAGCACCACGAAAAAACCGATAAATATCTGCATAAACCCCTGGATCTTGCCGATCAGGCCTGTGGAAACCAACGTCACGCCAAGGGTGGCGGCAACCACACCAACGATAAAATACATCGTGATGCGCGCCAGGTGATAGCTGAAATAGGGCCAGACTGACTTTCTCTTGGTTTTCATGAAAAAACCGGATACCAGGGCGCCACACATACCCATGCAATGACCGCTGCCAAGAAAACCGGTCATGAAGGCCAGCGTATAATCCAGTGGTACCGACAAAGTCAGACTCCTTATTTTTTGTATAAACGTAATGAATTCAAAATCACGGAGACCGAACTGAGCGCCATGGCAGCCGAGGCAATCATTGGGTTCAAGCGCCCCATCGCCGCAACCGGAATTGCAACAGTGTTATAGGCGAATGCCCAAAACAGATTCTGTTTGATGACCCGCAAGGTCTCCGTACTAAGCTGGATGGTCTCGGCAACCTTGGCGATATCACCATTGACCAGGGTCAGATCGGCCGATTCAATCGCAATATCAGTGCCATGCCCGATGGCGAATCCGACATCCGCTGCCGCCAGAGCCGGTGCGTCATTGATGCCATCTCCGATCATGCCGACTTTTCCACCCTGTTCCTGGAGATGGCGTATGGTTGTCAGTTTCTGTTCCGGCGAGGCGTTGGCAACGATGGTCTCCATTCCCACCAGACTGGCGATATATTCAGCAGTCACTCTGTTATCACCGGTCACCATCAATGTGTCTATACCCATCCGGCTCAGTACTTTCAGCGCTTCCCCAGTTATACTGTCGATACTCTTTTCCCTGCCATTTTTCAATAACGTTGCAGTCTGTGGCTGCAGATCCACCAGCTTTCTGATCGCCTCCCCGGCTTTGCCTTTTGCTTGCTCCTCCAGATATCGGCCCAACAAAACGAAGACGATGATGCTAGCCGACGCTTCGAAATATACTGGAGCTGACACTCTGCCGTACTTGTACAGCAGCATCAGGTTTCAACAGGCCTTTCTTCTGCAATTCATCGAGCAGCGCCGACAGTTGTCTGGTCAGCGTCCTGAAATCGCAAAGCTCTTCCTGATAGCGGATGGAAAGCTTGCCCTGCCGGGGGTAAACAGAAACCTGGTAAACACAATCCAGCCGAATTATGGCCGCCTCCAGATTCCGGGCAATATTTTTAAGGTTTTCCTTTTGCTGCAGCACGAAGTCCTTGCCTTTGTCGGCAACGCCGGATACCGAGGCAATAATTTCTTTACGGTATTTATGCGCATAGAAGCCGGCAATAGCGCCGATTCCCACGAGAAGCAAAGGATGTTTGGT
>JAJRWJ010000439.1 GCA_024276805.1 Gammaproteobacteria bacterium | reverse complement strand
CTGCGGAGACTTCATGACTGTAGGCGTCGAATATTTTGCGCAGCGCATCCTCGATGGACACCTTCGGCTGCCAGTCAAGATCCTCTCGGGTGTTGCCTATCCAAGGCACCCGGGTTCTGACATCCTGGTAGCCGCTTTCCTCCGAACGTATCTCGAGCAGTTCGACCCGTGCGGCCGACTGCCGGTATTCCGGATGGTCATGGGCAATTTTAAGCATCAATTCCGCCAGTTCGCGTACCGACAGATCATTTTCCGGATTACCGATGTTATAGATACTGCCGGTCGCTTTGCCATCGGCATTCTCGATGATGCGCAGCAAGGCATCGATACCGTCACTGACATAGGTAAAACTGCGCCGTTGACTGCCACCATCGACCAGTTTGATGGCTTCGCCCCGGGCGATATGTCCCAGGAACTGCGTGACCACCCGGGAACTGCCTTCTTTCGGGGTATGGATGCTGTCCAGTCCTGGACCTATCCAGTTGAAGGGCCGGAACAACGTATAATCAAAGCCCTGTTCCTGGCCATAGGCGCAGATGACACGGTCCAGCATTTGCTTCGCGCAGGAATAGATCCAGCGTGGCTTGCTCAACGGCCCCAGAATCAGCTCCGATTCATAGGGATGAAACGCCTCGTCTCTGCACATGCCATAGACTTCCGAGGTCGAGGGGAAAAGCACCCGTTTGTGATACTTGACACAGGCGCGGATGATCGGCAGATTGGCCTCGAAATCGAGTTCAAAAACCGCCAGTGGATTATTGACATAGGTGGCAGGCGTGGCAATCGCCACCAGCGGCAGAATCACATCACATTTTTTGACATGATATTCGATCCATTCATGGTTGATGGTGATGTCACCTTCAAAAAAATGAAACCGTTCATGCTCGCAAAGAGACTGCACACGATTGGCATGCATGTCCATGCCGAAGACATGCCAGTCTGTCGTGTCCAGAATGCGCCGGGAAAGATGATGTCCGATAAAACCATTCACGCCCAGAATAAGAATATTCATGTCGCTTTATTTGCCTCTGATTGTTTTCAAAATACGAATCCTACTGTATGACCAAGCGCTCGCCGAAGAGCCTGTGAAAATCCTCCTGGAGCAGGTTTTTTCCAGCGACTGCAAGCCGCAGGATACGCAACCGTTTGCCATCGGCGCAATCGGCATGGAACTGCCCGTTTTCACAGTAGATGCATGTTCCGCCCTGTGTATTGGCGGCTGCTTCGGCTCTGTAATAGCTGCCCAGCAGATAAATCCTGCATCCCTGAGTATCGAAAAAAGCCCCCGGATAAGGCGGCGCGACGGCGCGTACCAGATTATGAATCTCCCAGGCCGACCGGGACCAGTCGATGCGCCCGTCTGCCGCCGTGCGCCCACCGAAATAGCTGCCCTGTTCCAGATCCAGTGGCTGCAGCGAAAAATTGCCTGCCAGCATTTTCGGCAGGCAGCGCTGCAACAACGTCTGCGCCGCCGGGGCCAGCTTCAAAAAAACCTCCTGCGCCGTGTCATTGTCGGCTATGGCCACCGCCTGCCGGTCGACCACTGCTCCGGCATCGGGTTTTGCCACCATCCGATGCAGGGTCACGCCGGTTTCCGGCTCGCCATGCAGAACCGCCCAGTTGACCGGCGCCCGGCCCCGGTATTTGGGCAGCAGGGAACCATGCAGGTTGTAGGCGCCCCGCTCCGGAACCGCCAGTATCTCCTCGCTCAGCATGTACCGGTAGTAAAAGGAGAACAGCCATTGCGGCGCGAGTTTTTCCAGCGATGCAACGATATCTGGTCGATTCGGATGATCGGGTGTAATGACTGTAATGCCGTGCCTTTTTGCCAGTCCGGAAACGCTGTCGAACCAGATGTTCTCATCCGGATTGTCCCGATGCGTGACCACCAGCCGGATGTCGAAACCCGCCCGCAGCAGACAGTCGATGCCTGTCACACCGATATTGTGATAGGCGAAAACCACGCATGATGGCTTCATTTTTCCTGGTCTGGTGATTGCCGTTGCCCGGCATCACTTTGTAAAACCGCCTGGATCAAGTAGCGGGGCCTGGCCCGGGTCTGGGAATAGATCCGGCCGACATATTCACCCAGCAGACCGATACCAAACAACAGGATGCCCACCAGAAAAAACAAAATGGCGAACAACGTAAAGACCCCTTCCACTTCAGGTCCCAGCATCAACCGACGCCAGCCCATGTAGAGTACGAACAGCAGGGACAGCAGCGCAATGCTGATGCCGACCAGGGAAAATGCCTGCAACGGGGCAATGGAAAATCCGGTCATCAAATCGAAATTGAGATGAATCAGTTTGAACAGGGAATATTTGGATTCACCGGCTGCCCGCTGTTCATGCTCGATAATGATTTCCGTCGGCTTGCCGGCATAGAGATAGGCCAGCGCCGGAATAAAGGTGTTGGTTTCCGTGGTGGCCAGCACCGCATCGATGATGTCCCGATGATAGCCACGCATCATGCAGCCCTGGTCGGTGATCTGAATATGAGTGATCTTTTCGCGCAGCCGGTTCATCGCTTTCGACGCCCAGTGCCGCCAGAGGCTGTCCTGGCGCACCCTGCGTATAGT
>JAJRWJ010000046.1 GCA_024276805.1 Gammaproteobacteria bacterium | reverse complement strand
CAACCTGCTTAACTTGGCACGGCACCAGCCTGAATTTATACTTGTTTTTTCGACGCTTGCCACTTTGGAATCCACCAGCCAGTGACACTCAAAACTGCCGTTGTAAGTCTATTTTTGAAAAAAACAGGCTCCCTAGTTCACATAACCATATATAATGGGAATGAGTTTTGTGAAGATAAGCTTACGGAAGCCACCGAATATTTAATCCCGAGGAATTTTAAATGCCAAGGAAGATCCTACTTGTTGACGATGATGCCTTATTTCGGCGTAGTCTAAGCTTCCACTTAGAACAAGCAGGTTATCAAGTACAAACCACTGCCAACGCCGAAGATGGTCTAAAAAGCATTCGTGACGAGCCTGTTGATTTGATTCTGCTGGATATCGGGCTTCCGGGCATGGACGGCTTGGAGGCGCTACGCTATTTTAATAACCAGGTTGGTGCACCAGTAATTTTTCTCACCGCTCGGCGACGAGAATTGGATGAGATATTGGGCTTAGAATTGGGAGCTGATGATTACATCACCAAGCCCTTTGACTCCCGTGTCCTTTTGGCACGTATCAAGGCGGTATTACGACGATCTCAGCGGGAACAACAATCGGCTGCTGCTCCCGAAGCCTTTTCGGTGGGAGATATTGATATCGACCGTCGCGCACATACGGTCAAATTGAAAGGGACGCCAATTGAGCTAACACCGATTGAATTCAAACTGATCAATACTCTTGCCCAACAACCGGGGCATGTTTTTTCTGCAGATGATTTGTTGAGACAAGTTTGGGGAGTGGAATATGTAGGGCAACCTCAGGTGGTTTATGTTCATATTCGTGCACTGCGCACCAAGCTCGAAGAAAATCCAAACCGCCCTAAGCGGATTATGACTGTTCGAGGAGTTGGGTACAAGCTTGTACCTCAAGAGGTTTGATCTATGCGCTCATTGCGAACCCGTTTGCTCATTAGCCACAGCCTGCCGCTTTTGGTTATCATCTTTTTAACTGGTTTTGCGTTAGATTATGTGGTGGAAACCCGCATCCTGTTGCCCAGTTTTGCTGATGAATTAACGAATGAAGCGAGGCTATTAGCCGAACTGACTGCACTTCATCCCGATATTTGGAATGGAACTCAGGATACTCAAGCCTACCTCGACCAACTTGAACCGATTCTAACTCCCAGCGTATCCATCTTCGATTTGCAGGGAAATTTTTTGGGTTCGACCGATCCGTCCTTGAAATTTGCCGACCCAGCCGCGATAAGACTCGAAGGCATGTTTTTTAAAGATATCCTCATTCAGACAGCATATAGTCGCCATCTGAAAGCTAGCGTAGTGGATGTCTTTATCCCTGTTCGTGATGATACTGGTTACCTTATGGGTGTGATCCAGGCAACTTATCACCTGGAAGATATATACGGACAGTTTCTGGCACTTCGACGCGTAATTATTGGCGTCTTGGCTGTCGGCGTCTTGTTGGGGACAGGAATCGCTCTTTTCTTGGCCGTGAATCTGAGCCGTGCATTGCGGCAAATCACAGAGTCCATTCAACAACTAGCTGCCGGGAAAGAAGTTGCTCCGCCCAAGGAACAGGGCCCAGAAGAAATCCGTGACCTGATCCGAACGGTGAACACACTTGTCCTCCGGCTGCGTACCCTGGAGACCACCCGCCGGAAATTGCTCGCCAACCTGGTGCATGAGCTGGGACGCCCTTTGGGCGCGTTGTTGCCAGCCGTCCAGGCATTGGAATCTGGCGCGGTTGAAGACAGGAATTTACGTCAAGACTTATTGGCAGGAATGGAAGATGAACTTGGCACTCTTCGTCGATTACTGGATGACTTGACCGGTTTATATGATCAATCTGTAGGATCATTTGTGTTGGAAAGTAGGCTTGTTAACCTGAATGAGTGGCTGCCTAATTTGTTTCACACCCAACGTGAGTTGGCCCGCTCCAAAGGAGTACATTGGCAGAGTAATTTTTCAGACAAGTTGCCCATGATGAGGATAGACCCTGATCGATTGGCGCAGGCTATTGGAAATTTGGTAAGTAATGCCATCAAATATACACACAGGGGGGGCACGATTATTGTGGAAGCCGGTGTCCAGGCCAACGAAGTGTGGATTCTGGTACAGGATACCGGTTCTGGAATTCCGATTGAAGATCAGGATCTTGTGTTCACGCCATTTTTCCGTGGTCATGCCGGAACCCGGTTTCCACAAGGGATGGGGTTGGGATTGAGTATTGCCCGTGATTTGGTCACAGCCCATCAGGGGCGCTTGGAAGTTGAAAGTGTTCCAGGAGAGGGAAGTCGTTTCACAATCTGGTTGCCAAAACCACCTGAAGAAAAATAGTATACAGCGATATACAACCGCAAACCATCATCCCTGGAAACAACCTTAATGTGATCTTAAGGTTGTTTTTAGTTTGTCATAAGGACTCCTGAGACTACTCAAGGTATCCTTGTTTTCTAGCGAGGTGCTATGGCAAAACAATGGAGTATTTCTTTCCGTTATTGGGTTATCTCTGTTCTGACAATCTTGTTTGTAGGGTTTCTGTGGTTTACCCGGGAGTTGATCAGCCCGTTGGTGGTTGGAGCATTGATTGCTTTTGTACTGAACCCGGCAATTGAATTTTTAACGCGGCATACGAAACTATCGCGATCCTGGTCTGCGACCGTCGTTCTCTTCACTGGACTAGGAGGACTTGTTGCCCTTTCAGCCCTGGTGGTACCAAGGCTTATTAACGAAATCCAAATTCTGTTTATCGATATTCAGGCGCTCCTTTCACAGACTCAGGAGACACTCTCTCAACCGGTGATCATCCTGGAATGGGAACTTAATTTTGAGTATTTGATGCTGGACATCACCAGATTGTTTTCAGAAAGTATCACTGCAATCCCTGAAAATGCCTTTTACCTGCTGGAAGCCACCAGCAAGAATCTGATTTGGGGGCTGGTTATCCTTGCAACCACTTATTACCTGCTGCGAGATTGGGGACAGCTGCGCGATTGGTTGTTTAAACTGGCGCCCACAACATATCAGCAAGATATCCGCTTTATCTATCGGGAAATAAGGCAAATATGGCAAGGATATCTGCGGGGAAATCTGGCGTTGATGCTCATCACTGGCGTGTTATTTACCATCGCCTGGCTGGCGATTGGTCTCCCTGGTGCATTGATCTTGGGAATTATCACTGGCGTACTCACAATTATTCCAGATCTCGGGCCAGCCATTGCAGCGGCCTTGGCAATTGTAGTGGCTTTGTTCGAGGGTTCCACGTATTTGGACATCACCAACTTTTGGTTCGCGGCTCTGGTAATCGGTATTTATCTGCTTTTGATCAACATCAAAGGCATCTGGATACGACCGCGTATTTTTGCCCGTAGCGTGCATATGCATGATGGGGTCGTTTTTATTGCTATTATGGTTGCCGTGGTTTTGCAGGGCATTTTAGGAGCGTTGGTCATTGTGCCCGTGTTGGCTTCTACGGGGGTTTTAGGACGCTACATCTACAACCAATTGACGGGATCACCTTCTGAACGAATTACAAGAGACCACCAGTGATCAACTTGTTGGATTTTGAACCTTGGTGGCGTTTTGGAGTCACTTTGTTGATTGGCGCAATGCTTGGCATGGAACGTGAGTTCATTCAACAAAAAGAGGGTCCCCCTGATTTCGCTGGTATACGTACTTTTTCGTTGATTGCACTATTGGGATCGGTGGCAGCCTTTTTGGTAACTGATTTCGGTATGTTCCCGATAGCCTTGTCGTTCGGCGGACTTATCTTACTCACCACAGCAAGCTATCTGGGGACGCTTATGCGTAGCGGGGAAAAGGCCGGCATTACTACCGAAGTGGCGGTGATGCTAACCTTCCTGTTTGGGGTGCTGATGATGGGCGATCAAGGGAAGGTTGCCATTGCTTTGGCGGTGCTTACCTCGCTGCTACTTGCGTTGAAAGGCAGACTACATGGCATCATTCGCCGGATGAGTCCGCAGGACTTGCGCGTGACCCTGCAATTCGCTCTGGTGGCAGCAGTTATTTTGCCCCTGCTCCCTGACAGAGCCATTGATCCCTTAGGGCTGCTCAATCCATTTCAAGTTTGGCTAATGGTCGTGTTGGTTTCCGGGATCGGGTTTAGCGGGTATGTACTGATGAAAGTGCTGGGACCTCCTCGAGGAATCAGCCTGACTGGCATTTTAGGAGGTTTGGCGAGCAGTACGGCTACAACAATCAGCTTTTCTTCCGCCAGTCGCGAGCACCCAGCCATGTCGGCTTATTATGCGCGAACTGTTGTGCTTGCATCCAGCATGATGATTCCACGAGTGCTGTTATTAATGCTCATAATTTACCCGCCTCTGCTGCGTGTGATCAGTATTCCCTTTATCACAATGCTGGTTTCGGGGTTGGGAATCGCTTTTTTCCTTCAGCGAAAAAACACGACTGGCGCGAACGATCTTGAGCACCCTGTCAACTTAACACATCCACTAAAATTATCGACAGCGATCAAATTTGGATTGATTTTTGCGATGGTTTTAATCATTCTTGAATTTGCGCAGGAATCTTTTGGGTCTATTGGAGTTTATTTCGCCAGCGCGTCGGCAGGGTTGGTGAACATGAATGCCGTTGCACTCAGTGTGGGTCAAATGGTTGGTCAGGCACAATTGGATATTCGGGTGGCTGGTATTGCCGTAGTCATTGCCGCGCTGATGAACACAATCTCCAAAGGCGCTATTGTGTGCTTCACTGGCTCGCGGGAATTACGCCGGACGGTTGTTCCTTCTTTTGCTGTAGTTCTACTTACAGGGCTTTTCAGCAGCATTTTCATGCTTTGGCTGGCATAAGTGGGCAGGTAAGCAGCATGCACAAGAAATGCCGGATGTGAGAAATGACAAAACGTAAGAGACAAGTTGAAAGAAAAACGAAGGAGAACAGATGATATGGGATGGCTAACCAACCCTGAAATTTGGATTGGGCTGATCTCGCTGACAGCCCTGGAAATTGTCCTAGGGATCGACAATGTGGTTTTTATCAGCATCCTGGCCGGAAAACTCCCCGAATACCAACAAGCCCGAGCCAGGCGGGTGGGGCTTTCGCTGGCCTTACTGACGCGCATCGTGCTTTTGCTTTCCCTAGTGTGGATTATCGGCCTGACCACCCCCATCGTCACGATCTTTGGCAGAGGCGTATCGGGCCGCGATCTGATCTTGATCGCTGGCGGTTTGTTCTTGTTAGCCAAGAGCACATACGAAATCCATGATAAGCTGGAAGGCTCGGATGGTCATGCCAACAAGCGGATTTCACCATCTTTTGCCAGCGTCATTGTACAAATCCTTTTGCTGGATATCGTATTTTCGCTTGACTCAGTGATCACCGCGGTTGGCATGGTGGAAGAGATTGGGGTAATGATAGCTGCCGTCATCATTGCTGTGATTATTATGCTTATCTCAGCAGAGGCAATTAGTGATTTCGTAAACCGACGACCAACAATAAAAATCTTGGCACTTAGCTTTCTCTTGCTGATTGGCCTGGCGTTGATCATGGAGGGGGTGCACCAACCTATCTCCAAAGGGTATATCTATTTTGCGATGGGTTTTTCCATATTTGTGGAAATGATCAATCTGCGTGTGCGTGCACAAAAGCTGTCTAATCCCATCCAATTACGGCAACCATACACTCCAGAAAATGTTTCTGGAGAGCATAGTGGACGCGGGCGATCGTGAGCGCTATTTTGGCAGATTCACCAACGGCCTTGTTGACGCCTCCTACAACGCCGGGGGAAAACCAAGCATGTAATTGGTTTTCCTTACCCGACTCTGATTTGGTAACGGAGCACCTAACTGCCGTCCTTTGGGACCAGGATGTTGCCCCCGATGGCTGGCAGGCAGCCCAACTTTCTCCCGCCGCATATATTTATTGTGAGAGAGGAACTGGCTGGAAGGTTGTCATCAAATTCCATGCGCCCAAAATGGGAAAAGATGCCATTCATCGTGCAGAACGCGAGTATCGCCTAACCCAGCAAGCCAGGGAATGCTTGGGTGCTGATCGGGAATTCCGGGCTGCGCAACCGCTGGGGTTATGGCGTGGCGCATTGTTTTTAGAATTCGTAGAAGGTCTTACCTTGGAAGACAAAATTGCCGTTCGACGTAGCCAACCAGGTGATTTAATCCACGCGATCGAAACGGCCGGAAAATTTCTATCAAAATTGCACAGTATCAGCAGCCAACAAAAGTTTGCCCCGGATTTTGGGCAAGCTGCAGACTACGCATACGGCTTGGTCGACAATCTGGCAAAACAAGGGGTACTTGAAAATCATCCCAGCGTCCATAATGGATTAGGACGCCTTATTGAAAAGTGGGCTACAGATCCTCTAATGTGGAATTACCGACCAACCCGGAACCATGGGGATGGTACTACCTCCAATTTTATTTTCCCCCCCAAAGGAGGTCTTGTAGCGATTGATTGGGAACGTAGCGAAATAGCTGACCCGGCAGCTGATTTGGGCCGCCTGAGGGCTGAAATAACCCATAGCGTCAACCGGTTTGGTGGTGATTTTGTAGAAGGGCTGGTTTTTGCCAATTATTTAACCGACGTATACTGTAATCAGTTGCCATCAAACTGGAATACAGAGAGCCTTGTCTTCCGAGCCAGGTTTTATCAGGCTGCCTGCACACTGGGAATCGCCCGCAGCGGCTGGCTATCGCGCCAGGATAGGTTGGCATTGGTCTTGCGGGCTTTCGCCCTGCTTTCAAAATAAACTGCTTTGCAAGTCGGTCATGCTTGCAAACGGGCTGTACCGCTCGAATTCAAACCGAGGAAAACTATGCGTGCAAGACAAATTTGGCACACACAAACCATTCAACAAGTCTGCGACTTACTCCAGGTCGCGCCGGATTCCGGATTATCCGAAACCGAGGTCCGCAATCGGCAAGAGAGATTTGGTCCAAACGAACTCGTCGAGCAGGGTCTGAGAAGTCCCTGGCATATCCTGGCCGACCAATTCCGGGAAGCGATGGTCTTCGTGTTGATCATCGCGGCCATTATTTCGGTGTTCTTGAGCGACTGGAAAGACGCGGTTGCCATCGT
>JAJRWJ010000438.1 GCA_024276805.1 Gammaproteobacteria bacterium | reverse complement strand
CGGCTCACCTGCTCAAAAACCTGCACAATTTGACGGGTTTCCTCCCAACTCAGGCGGCGGCTCAGCGTCCGGCTCACGCCTGGCGCTTCCACCGCAGCCTGTCCCTTTCCAGGAGCGTCGAAGCGAATTCCTCTTCTCGCTAATTTGCTTTCAGCCTCAATGCTTCAATGAAAAGCGCATGAAAGTTTGAAGCTTGGTCCAGGTCAATTTGTTCCGCCCTGGCAGCCAACCTCTCTCCGAGCGCGAACCCATCATCCAAGAGGAAAATCGCGGCTCCCATTCCCGCGCCATTGGGGAGCGTCGTAACAATGTCAAGGGGAAGATCAGGGATCATTCCAAGCCGGGTCGCCGCTTCGATGTCCAGTTGACCTCCAAAAGAGCCGGTCAGAATAACCTTCTGGATCTCTTTCGTTTCGAGGTTCAGGTAGTCCAACAGGACATCGATCGCGGCCCTGATCGCTCCCTTGGCTTTTTGAAGTTCACGTATATCTTTTTGATCGATCCAAATATTCTTTTTGGGGGTCAAAAATATCCTTGTGGGACGAAAGCTGCGATTGATCATGTCCGCCATGATTTCAGGCTGGGCAGAAATGCGGCCATTGTCTTCGATAACACCCGCCTTCACAAGCTCGTTCACGATCTTGATCAAACCTGACCCCGTTAATCCCTGCGGATATTCGCCGCCGATCGTGGTGAAGTTGAATTGCCCATTTTCCAGGCTCGCATCTACGATGGCGCCGTCTACGGCGCGCATCCCGCACGAGATATTTACCCCCTCGAAGGCTGGGCCGGCCGCAGTGGATGCGACAACGATATTCCGCCCATCCGTGAGCATAACCTCTCCGTTCGTGCCCAAATCCACTGCCAGCATAGGCCCTTTGGGCGTGTCGTAGCCAAAATAGGCAAGGCAAGCCAAAGCATCCGAGCCGACAAATCCGCCAATCAGAGGGGGCAGCATTACTTGAACATCATCGTCCATGATTCCATCCAACAAACCCGTGTCATTTTTCCTTGCTTCTGTGGAATAGGGCTGAAAGGGCATGACGGCCAAAGAGTCGACTGGTAAACCTGCCAAAAGGTGGTGCATAGCGACGTTTCCGACAATACTGACGCGTTTGATCCGCCCCATCAGTTTTTGTGAGAGGTTCAACGAATTGATCGCCTGGTTAATGGACGAGACAGCCAGGCGGCGCAAACGCTGACGTTGTTCCTGGTCTTGTATGGCGGCAAAAAGGCGTGAAATGACATCTGCCCCGTAAACTCGCTGCTGATTCAGGGATGCGCCGCCCGCAACGACTTCCCCGTTATCAAGCATGGTCAGATAGGCGGCAACAGTGGTGGAACCCAGGTCAATGGCCAGACCCAGCGGCACGCTTCGGTCACGTTTGTGTCGGTTGCCGGCTTTAAAAACTTTATTGGAATAAACGACGATTGGAGAAAGAACAGCTTGTGTATCCCCATTGATTTTTGCGCGGCAGGCAAGTCGCGTTCCTATGGCCAATTCCCCGGCGGTCAGGTATTTTTTTTCAATATCCTTGGGGGCGTTTCCCCCTGATTCGACCAGCACCTTGCATCGTCCACAAGTTCCCAGCCCGGCACAGGGCTGCTCGATAGGCAGGTCCAGGGAGGCAATGACATCGCCAAGAATTTCTCCATCCTGTGCTTGGACAACATATTTTTCTTCACCATGGATAATTGTTACCGCGCTCACCGAAATTGCTCCTGTGTTAAGGTTTCTCCGGGCGGAATTACCAGAAATTGATCGCTGATTTGGTCTGGCGCCGTTGCAATTTCAGCCAATTGGCGCAAAAGGTTTTCCGAGCCAAGCATCTCTTGATATTCCATTCCCCATTGTTGGCAATATTCAGCGACCTGTAACGCACGCGGCCGATATTTATCCAGGTCTTCTTGTCTGTGGGCGATAAAGATCAGACGTTTATAATGTTGATATTGCTGGGCCATTACCCAGTCCGCGGTCTCCTTTCCATATTTGGCAAGGGCCTGCTCATACTCTCCCAGCGGATCGGAGCCTGCTTCCAACCAGCCTTTGGTCAGATAATAAGTGCCTGGGTTCTCAGAGAACATCTGGAGATGCTTTTCCCTTGAACCCATAAAAATTGCGATGCAATCATCTGCTTTGGGGATGACCAGAGTATGTTTTCCTGAACGGATATTGTGTAAGCCGTTTCCGCATAATCCATATCCCAACAGGATCAAGCTGGGTTGCTCGATTTTGTCGATGGCCTCCTGCACCGCTCGATTGAGATTTTTCGGGACAGCATGTAAACCATACTCGAGAAAATCAATCGTTATCCGCAAATCATCAGGGATGTTTTTTTCGAACATCCCTTGAAATACTTTGCAAGAAAGAACAACTACCGGTAAGGCTGACATGTTTATCTTGGCCGCAGGGGTTATTTCGTTTGCGCCTTTCTCCGTTTGCGATAGGATTTGATCCAGCGCATCCCGTATTCGTCTCTGCCCAGAGATAGATCAGAGGCCAATACGGCAGTGTTGATTTCGGGAACGAGGGGGTTGGTGATTGGGCACGTCAATCCTGCGTGAATAGCGATTGCTATAAAGGCCGCATTGAGATATTTGCGATCTGGCAGCCCAAAGGAGATGTTGCTCGCTCCCATCGTGATATTGACCCCAAACTCAGCCACGACCAGTTCGATGGTTTTCAAGGTCGTTAAGCCTGCGGTGTGCTCCGCGCCCAGCGTCATTGCCAGAGGGTCAACCACGACATCTTCGCGCGGAATCCCTATGGCGGCCGCGCGCGCTATGATCTTTGCTGCTACTTTTAGACGGAGTTCTGGGGTCGCAGGGATGCCATCGTCGTCCATGCATAAGCCGACTACGGCAGCGCCATATTCTTTGACAAGCGGAAGCACCGTCGCCAAAGATTTTTCTTCGCCGTTCACAGAGTTGACCAGCGCTTTACCATCGTAGAGCTTCAGGGCTGTTTCCAAAGCTTCTGGATTTGCAGTGTCGATGCAGATGGGGACATCCACAACGGACATCACTTCCCGCATGACCTGGGATAGTAGGGCCGGTTCATCAGCTCCGGGAACACCTGCGTTAACATCCAAAACAGTTGCTCCGGCTTCGACTTGCCGGGCTGCATCTTGGCGGACCATCTCGAAATCGCCTTCTTGAAGAGCTGCCAAAACCTTCTTTCGTCCGGTGGGGTTGATCCGTTCGCCGATCATCACTGTGGGGCCTTCCCGGCAGATTTCCACACTTGTGCTTTTCGTCGACAGGATCGTTTTCAGATTTTCTGACATTTTTTCTTCATCCATGATTTATCCAACAACTTACGACTGATGTCCTTATCGAGGTAGGTGGAGGAAAGATGGGGCAGGCCAAAATCTACAGGGTGGACATCTTTGAATAAGCTGCAGGATGGCAAGCAGAGTGATTGTGGCAACAGGGAAGATATCCAAAATCCGGCAGTGGCAACGGAACAAGTGATAATGTCTTTGCGAGCGGAGCTTGCGGGGCGAAGCAATCTCCAAGACGGTGGAGGAAACTGCCGCGTCAGACCAACGCCTTTGGACCACTACTGAATCTTGCTCACGATTTTATTGAAGAGCTGGATTTATAACCACCGGACAGTTTGCTGGTAGATGTTCGAGCTTGTGGTTTTTCAAGACCATTGTGCGGGCTAAAAGCCCTTCCTCAGCACCTGAAAGCCCTGCGGGCTGACCAGGGAGTCAGCTTCAGCCGACTTTTATGAACTGAGGCCGGACTCTAGTCCGCCGAATGGCATTGTTCGTTATCTAACGTCCAAAAGAGTCCGGTGGCTAGCTGGATTTTATCGCTACAATCGGTGGGCCCCAGCCCGGATTGGGTTTACAAACCTTCCCGCGGCGAGCCGTCAATGTCCCATGCTGAAAGCTGCTTCATGAGCGGCGAAAAAAGGACTCTGATCTAAGACATCAAGGATAAAGCAAGCGTGGCTGCCTGGCCCGCATCTGGAGCATAGCCATCGGCTCCAACTTGGGCTGCGTATTCGGTGGTTACGGGCGCGCCGCCAATGATTATTTTCACCTGATCGCGCAGCCCGGCAGCTTCAATCGCCCGGATGGTCAACTCCATTGCGGGCATTGTGGTCGTTAACAATGCTGAAAACCCAACGATGTCAGCGCCGTCTTGAATGGCAGCGACAAATTGTTTTGGGGAGACGTCTGTCCCAAGATCGTTGATCTCGAATCCGGCTCCTTCCAACATCATGGCAACCAAATTCTTGCCAACATCATGCAAATCGCCTTTTACTGTACCTATCACAACCCTGCCTGCTGGTTTTACCCCGGATTTTACAAGATAAGGCCTGAGCAAACCCAAACCCGCTTGCATGGCGCGGGCCGCGATTAACATTTCAGGAACAAAATATTCACCCTCTTCAAATAGGCGGCCAACTTCTGTGATGGCCAGGATCATACCTTTGTTGAGAATTGTTTCAGGATCCAGACCGGCGTCAATAGCGTTTTTGACTAACGCAGTGGTTTCTTCCATTTGCCCATTTAAAACAGCTTCGTAGATCTCTGTGAGGATTGCATCCATCTATGTTCTCCTTTCGGTTTTCTTCAGACTGGCAAACATATTGTCGCTCTGGCGAATTAT
>JAJRWJ010000045.1 GCA_024276805.1 Gammaproteobacteria bacterium | reverse complement strand
GTTATTTCAGCAACATAGCCCGTCTGAAGGTTTCCGCGCATATTCTGATCAACCGCCAGGGCATCATCAGCCAATATGTCCCCTTCGACAAGCGCGCCTGGCATGCCGGCCAGTCGAGCTATGCCGGCAGGAGCAGATGCAACGATTTTTCCATCGGCATAGAACTGCAGGGCACGGAAACAACAGCCTATACCGATCGACAATATCAGCAACTGGCCTCGCTGATCAAGGCGCTGCTGGAGCATTACCCTGGATTGTCGAAATCACGCATCACCGGACACAGCGACATCGCTCCGGGACGCAAGACCGATCCCGGCACATCGTTTGACTGGCGCAGACTTTTTTTGCTGCTGTAACATGCACTGTTGCGCTTATATACTCTCCGCTCATGAAGTGGCGCATGACGCTATGCTCATGCACCCTGCGGTTGTTGTTCCTTCAGTCCGCCCGTTCCTCTTCGCGCCGGGCATCCAACAGGGAATCCAGCAGCATCAGCACGACACCGATACTGATCGCGGTATCGGCGACATTGAATGCCGGCCAATGCCAGGATCGATAATAGACATCGATAAAATCGATCACATAGCCATACATCAGCCGATCGATCAGGTTCCCCACCGCGCCGCCCAGAATCAGCGCCAGGGACACGGCCAGCAACTTCTGCCGCTTTTCCAGTCTACCCAGCCAGATGCCTATGCCGCCGCCAATCACGATGGCCAGCCCGGCAAACAGCCAGCGTTGCCAGCCGCCCGCATCACTGAGCAAGCTGAACGCCGCACCGCTGTTGTGTACATAGGTCAGACGCAAAAAGGGAACCACGGCCAGGGAATCGTACAGCGACATGGATGCCGCGATGACCTGCTTGCTTGCCTGGTCCATGGCCACGACCAGGACGGAAAGCCACAACCATTTCAACATAGCCGCTCCGAATCAGGCGAAGCGCCTGACTTCCCCTTCGCCAATGACATTTTCCACACAGCGGCCACACAACTGCGGGTGTTCCGGGTGCTCACCGACATCATGGCGATGATGCCAGCAGCGCACGCATTTGGGTTGCTCCGATGCCGCGACTCTGATCCTGATGCCCGGCAATGCGGTGTTCAGTGCATCGTCGGGACAAAACTGCATGGCCATCACCGATGCGCTGGAGGTAATCAGCACAAAATGCAGCTCACCTTCCAGCTTGTTCAACAGTTCGGCATATTCCGGGTCGCAGTACAATTCCACTTCGGCTTCCAGCGAACCGCCGATGACCCCCGCCTTGCGTGCCTGTTCCAGCTCCTTGCTGACCGCTTCCCGTGCCTGCATGACCTGGTTCCAGAAATCACGATTGAAAGTCTCGTCGTCGCGCAGCTGAAACAGCCCGTCATACCACTGCTGCAGGAAAACCGAGCTGCCGTGCTGGCCTGGAAGGTACTGCCAGACTTCATCGGCGGTATAGCTGATAATTGGCGCCAGCCACGGAACCAGCGCCTGCAAGACATGGTACATCGCGGTTTGCGTGGAGCGCCGCGCCAGACTTTCTTCCTGGGCGGTATACTGACGGTCCTTGATGATGTCCAGATAGAAACTGCCCAGATCGATGGCGCAAAAATGATGTACTTTCTGATAGACCTGATGAAACTGATAATTGTCATAGGCAGCGATTACTTCCTGCTGCAGGGCAAAGGCTCTGTCCACCACCCAGCAGTCCAGGGCGAGCATGTCAGCAGCATCGACGCTATGCCGTTCAGGGTCGAAGCCATGCAGATTGGCCAGCAGGAAACGGGAGGTATTGCGCAGGCGACGATAGCCGTCGGCAATGCGCTTGAGAATCTCCTCGGAGACATTCATTTCCCCACGATAATCGGTCGCCGCAACCCACAGCCGCAGCACATCGGCGCCCAGCGTTTTCATGATGGTCTGCGGGGCGACCACATTGCCCCGCGACTTGGACATCTTCCTGCCCTCGGCATCGACCGTGAAGCCATGGGTCAACACGGCCTTGTAAGGCGCGACATCGTTCATCGCCACCGAAGCCAGTAACGAGGACTGGAACCAGCCGCGATGCTGATCGGAGCCCTCCAGATACAGATCGGCGGGGAACTGCAATTGCTCGCGGTTGTCCAGCACACAGGCGTGGGTCACGCCGGAATCGAACCAGACATCCAGTGTATCCTGTATTTTCTGATAATCCTCGGCTTCGTCACCCAGCAGTTCTTCGGGATCCAGGGCAAACCAGGCCTCGATGCCCTGCTGTTCGATGCGCGATGCCACCTGCTCGATCAGCTCCGCGGTGCGGGGATGCAATTCGCCGCTTTGTTTGTGCACAAACAGTGCAATCGGCACGCCCCAGTTGCGTTGCCGGGAAATACACCAGTCCGGGCGCTTTTCCACCATGCCTTCGATGCGCGCCTGTCCCCAGTCGGGAATCCACTCGACCCGTTTGATTTCGTTCAGCGCCTGCTCGCGCAGCCGGTTTTTATCCATGGCGATGAACCATTGCGGCGTGGCGCGGAAAATGATCGGGGTCTTGTGCCGCCAGCAGTGCGGGTAACTGTGTACGATCGCCTCCTCATGAACCAGTTTGCCCCGCTCGGCCAGAACTTCCAGAACATGAGCGTTGGCGGTGAACACATGTTCGCCGGCGAAGATTTCGGTATTGTCCAGAAACACCCCATTGCCGCCGACCGGATTGTCCACCGGCAACGCATATTTCTGACCCACGACATAGTCGTCCTGACCATGACCCGGAGCGGTATGCACGGCGCCGGTGCCGGCTTCGGTGGTGACATGATCGCCGAGAATGACCGGAACCTGCCGGTCATAGAAAGGATGCTGCAGCAGCAAATGTTCCAGGGCATCACCCTTGCAATAGGCAAGCACATGATAATCATCGATGCCATAGCGCAGCATGGTGTCCTTGAGCAGCAGCTCCGCAACCACCAGCCGTTCCGGTTGACCGTCATTGCTGCACTGTACGGCGACATATTCCAGGCCGGGATTCAATGCCACCGCCTGATTGGCCGGCAATGTCCAGGGCGTCGTGGTCCAGATGACGATCGACAGGGGACCTTCACCCTCATGACCGGGAACATGGTGACAGCGGGCAAAAAACCCGGCAGGGTCGATGACCGTGAAACGCACATCGATGGCCGGGGAACGCTTGTCTTCGTATTCCACTTCGGCCTCGGCCAATGCCGATCCACAGTCGGTGCACCAGTGCACCGGTTTGGCGCCCTGGGTGATGTGGCCCTTGCTGCAGATTTTGCCGAAGGACCGGACAATGTCCGCTTCAAATGTATAATCCATGGTCAGATAGGGATTCTCCCAATCGCCGAAGATCCCCAGCAGGATAAACTCATCGCGCTGCATTTCAACCTGCTTGCCGGCATATTCCCGGCATGCGGCGCGAAATTCGGCGGGAGCGACCTTGACGCCGGCCTTGCCGATCTTTTTTTCCACCATCAGCTCGATCGGCAGGCCGTGGCAATCCCAGCCTGGCACATAGGGCGCATCATAGCCGCTCAGGCCCTTTGCCTTGATGATGATATCCTTCAACACCTTGTTCACGGCATGACCGATATGGATCGCGCCATTGGCATAAGGAGGGCCATCATGCAGGATAAACTTCGGCCGGCCGGCATGTTCAGCCCGGATTTTCTGGTACAGGCCGGCTTCCCGCCACTTTTTCAGCCGCTCCGGTTCGCGCTGGGCCAGATTGGCTTTCATAGGGAACGTGGTTTTGGGTAAATTCAGGGTTTTCTTATAATCCATCTTCTTTAAACTCAATCAATAAAATCTGCAAGAATTGTTCTGGCTCTGGCGACATCCCGCGCAATCTGCGCCTTGAGCTCATCCACCGAGCGAAACCGCTGCTCGCTTCTGATCTTTTCCCGGAAATGCACTTCCACATAATGATCATAAATTTCTCTGTCGAAATCAAACAAATGCGTTTCCAGCAGCACTCTGGCGGCATTGCCAACGGTAGGACGGACGCCGACGTTGGCGACGCCGGCAAACACCCGCTCGTCGACGCCGGTCATGGTCACCGCAAACACACCTTCGATGGGAGTGTTTTTACGCTGCATCTGTATATTGGCGGTGGGAAAGCCAAGTTGGCGACCACGTTTTTCACCATGCACCACGCGCCCGCAGACGGAATATGGACGGCCCAGCAGTTGCTCCGCCCGGGCCAGATTCCCGGCGCCCAGCGCATCCCTGATCATCGTGCTGCTGACACGCTGTCCTGCCACCTGGTAGGACAGCGTGTCTTCGACCTGAAAACCATGCCGCCGTCCATGCTCTCTGAGCAGGGCGAAATTACCGCGCCGCGCCTTGCCGAAGTGAAAATCATCACCCACCACCAGATATTTGACCCGTAGCGCATCGACCAGTACCTCCTCGATGAAACGCTCCGGATCACAATCGGCAAATTGCTGGTCGAAGCGCATGATCAACACGCCATCCACCGGCAATCTGGCCAGGTGAATGATTTTTTCGCGCAGCCGGGTCAGCCGCGACGGCGCATTGTCCTGCAAAAAAAACTCCAGCGGCTGCGGTTCGAACACCATCAGCAGCACCGGCAGATCAAGCCTCCTGCCCTGTTCGGCAAGTTTCTCAATGACCGCCTGGTGCCCCAGATGCACGCCGTCGAAGTTGCCTATGCTGAGCACGCAGCCATCCGGCAACGGCTGCAAATGGGTGGTCCCCCGAATCAAACGCATCAGTTATCTATCTGGCCTGGCAGGCAAAAGTGGACTATTTTAGCATTTTTTCAGGGGCCATGCCGCCCGGGGTTGATTTTGCGAAGGCATCCTTTTGCCTTCAGGATTTACGCGCGTCCCCCCGGTCTCCGGAAATATGCCGGAAACGCAGCCCCAACAGCCCGAGCACAAGAAAATAACCCAGCCCAGCGGCACCAACACTTATTGCCAGATTGACCGCTCTGTCCAGCGCCGTCCAGTGCAGCCACATGCCGCGCTGTTGATATACGGTAAAATACAAACCCGCCGCCATGCCGGCATTGGCG